>JAFYAH010000039.1 GCA_017540825.1 Candidatus Methanomethylophilaceae archaeon
AGGTTACAAGCGGAACTACGTTGCCTCCGATGAGCTTGGAGTCCCATGCCGACCCCATATGCTCGGAGAACCTTTCGTTAAGTATTTGGCAAGCTAATGCATCACTGACGCTGGGACTTTGTTTCGTTTGTTTCACCAACTATCGTCACGAAGTCCCTCTTTTTAGAGTCTTTGAGCAAGATGTCTCGTTCTGGCGAGCGATGCGTACGCCTCGCTCACGAACTGTGTGTTTAGTACACCGCCGATTAAGTTTAAATATAAGTCATGTTTAAGGCGCTCTGCTTGTAGGAGAGTTGCAAGACTCGTTCGTACTACGAGGAGGAATCGTATTGGCAGAAAAACCAACCGTAATGGCTGTGCAGAAGGCACTGGATAGTGCGAAGAAGCGCAATTTCACTGAAACGGTTGAGTTGGCCATCAATCTCAAAGACGTTGACCTCACGATTCCCAAGAACCGTATCACGGAGGACATCATCCTCCCGAACGGCCGCGGGAAGCCGGTCAAAGTCTGCGTCATTGGTGGTGGCGAACTAGCCCTTAAAGCCAAAGACGTGGCCGATCGCGTAATCACCCCCGACGAGCTCGGGGAGATCGCGAGCGACAAGAAACAGGCTAAGAAGATCGCCAACAGCATCGACTACTTCATCGCCGAGGCGCCCCTGATGGCTGTCGTCGGTAAGAGGCTCGGTACTGTTCTCGGTCCTCGCGGAAAGATGCCTAAGCCCATCGCCCCTGGAGCTGATCCCGCTGCGATGATCGACGGTCTCCGCAAGTCTGTGACCATCAGGACGAAAGACAGGAAGACTTTCCACGCGCCCGTCGGAAACGTCAACATGAACGCCGAGGATATCGCCGACAACATCGAGCTCATCCTCAAGCGTGTAGAGGCTCACCTTGAGAAAGGAAAGCACAACATCGCTTCCGTTTATGTCAAGACGACCATGGGACCGTCGGAGAAGATCGTATTGTGAGGAGGTTCAAAGATGGCACACGTCGCAGCTTGGAAGAAGGACATGGTAAGCGAGCTGGTACAGGATATGCGTGAGTACCCCGTCGTCGCTATCGTCGACATGGAGGGTATCCCCGGACAGCAGATTCAGTCCATGAGGGCTGGCCTCAGGTCCCATGCGAAGCTCAAGATGACCAAGGACAAGCTTATTCTCCTTGCCATCGAGGAGATCGCCAAGGAGAAGCCTGGCATCGCAGACCTCAAGGAAGCTGTTCACGGGCAGTGCGCGGTGGTCACCACCGACATCGACTCGTTCAAGCTCTTCAAGAAGCTCGAGGCGACCAAGACTGCTGCTCCTGCAAAGGAGGGGCAGCTCGCACCTTATGATATCGTCGTACCAAAGGGGCCGACCCCGTTCGGACCTGGCCCGATTATCGGTGAACTTCAGAAAATAGGCATTCCTGCAGCAATCGAGGCAGGAAAGATAGCAGTCAAGAAGGATACGACGCTCGTCAAGGCCGGGGAGCCGATTCCCGGACCTGTGGCAGCGATGCTTCCCAAGCTCGAGATACTCCCGATGGAAGTGGGCATGGACCTCAGGGCCGCCTACGAGGACGGAGTCATCTACAAGAGGGACGTGCTCAACATTCCCGACGACTACTATTCCACGATGTTCGCTACGGCTGCACACGACGCCCTCGCGCTCGGCGTATCGATCGCGTTCCCCACGAAGGAGACGATCGTCCCGTTGATCGCTAAGGCGTTCAGAGAGACTATGGGACTCTCGATCGCGGCCGCGATACCGACCAAAGAAAACATCGACATGCTCTTGGCCAAGGCAGACGCCCAGATGCTCGCTATAGCATCTGCTTGCGGATACACCAACGACTCGATCGCAGCGAGGCTCAGCTCCGCTGCCGCAGCCAACACCGCTGCGTCCACGGTCGCCCCGTCCGCCCCTGCAGAGAGCGTGGAAGAGGAAGAAGAAGAGGTCAGCGAGGAAGAAGCAGCCGCTGGCCTTAGTGCATTATTCGGCTAAATATAAGGAGTTGAAATAAATGGAGTATATCTACAGTGCAATGGTGCTCTACTCTGCTGGCAAGGACATCACCGAGGACGCTCTCAAGGCCGTCCTGACCGCCGCCGGAGTCGATGCTGACGCAGCCAAGATCAAAGCACTGGTTGCTTCTCTCGAGGGAGTCGACATCAAAGAGGCTATCGCTAGCGCAGCTTTCGCCGCGCCCGCAGCCGCTGCCGCCCCCGCCGCTGGAGCCGCCGCTGCCCCCGCAGCCGCTGCCGCAGCCGAGGAGCCCGAAGAGGAAGCAGTCAGCGAGGAAGAGGCTGCTGCCGGACTCTCCGCTCTGTTCGGATGATTCGGTTGGTCTGACTGGCCAACACAAACCTTTTACCCTTTTCTCCACATTCATCCATGGTGCTCATATGGCGGAGGCTTTCTTCGAACTCATGCGTCCAGGCTCTCCGCTTCCCGAGAGGGAGGGCAGATGACGCAGGACGTCCTGGTGGTCGCATGCGGAGGCGCCGGCTGCAACGTGTTCTCCGAGGCGGAGAGCGTCCTGGAGTGCCCCGTGATGCTCTTGAACTCGAACAGCAGCAGCTCCATCCGGCTTGCTCCGGAAGGGATGGACGGCTGCCGCGGGGATCCCGGTTTGGCGTTCTCCATAGCCTTCGAGAACATGGACGCGATAAAGGAGGCTTTCAAAGGGTTCCGCGCGGTTGTCGTCTTCACCATCCTGGGCGGCGGGACCGGAACAGGGATGGTCCCGATAATACTCCAGTGCGCGGTGGAATGCGGCTGCCGCACCATATCCGTCATGGGCCTCCCGATGTCCCTGGAGACGGAGAGGCGCGCCCTGGCGCAGGAGTCCCTCGCCGAGATATCGGGGCTCTCCGACCGTATGTACCTCCTGGACGAGGACGCGGTCATCAGCATGTGCCCGGACACGAAGGCGCATAGCATCTTCAGGATGATATCCCACTCCATACTCTTCACTGTGAAATGCATCGTGGACCTCCTCTCGGGCCCTTTCTTCGCCACTTTCTTCGACAAGGTGTACACCTTCGCCTACGTTTCCGAGCTGAGCCCGGTGAAAGCGGTCGAGAAGGCGGTGAATTCGTCGGTGCCCACCGTGGTCGACCCCATCGGGAGGATCGTGGTGGCCGTGAGTTCGGAGATGGGGAGCGTCGAATTCGACGCGATATACGAGAAGGTGGCGGAGATGACGGGGGTGGTCCCCGACATAGTCCGCAGGAACGACAGGGAGGACACTAAGATGGTCGTGTTCTTCTCGGTCTGGAGCCGATCGCTCCTCCTTCTTCTCCCAGGACTTGCCGTGCCTGATTATCCTGGAGGCGTCTCCGAACACCCCCATGATGGTGTTGTACTCGTACTTGGTGGGTATCGAGCGCCCCATCATCCTCCTGAACATGACGCGCGTGGTCTCCCGCCTGTTGGAGGGATAGTCTATGGCGTCCATGAGCTCGTCGAAGAACCTGAACATCCGCTCCCTCTCCGCCCTGTCGGCAGGCTCCGGCCTCCTGTTCTCGTGGCAGGACTGGAAGAACTCGTACATCACTATGTTCGCCGCATGGGAGAGGTTCAGTATCGGGTACTGCTCGCCGGAAGGGATCGTTATCAGGACGTCGCAGAGGTTCAGCTCGTCCTGGAGGAGGCCTATGTCCTCTCTGCCGAACACTATGGCGATCTTCTCGGGATATCCCCTGCAGTGCTCTGCGAACTCGCGTACGGGCACAGGGACGCGGGTGTAGTTGCGGTCTCCCTTGGTGGTCACGCCGCTGGTCCCCACGACCAGGAAGCAGTCCTTCACGGCGTCCTCGAAGCTGGTGACGATGTGGGCCTCGTCCAGGATCTGCGACCCGTGCTTGGACCTGCGGTAGGCGTCGTCGCCCAGCTCGCAGGGGTTCACGAGGTAGAGGTCCCTGATGTCGAAGTTCGCCATGGACCTCGCTATGGCGCCCACGTTGCCTTCGAACTTGGCTCCTACCACAACGATGCGTATGTTATCCATTCTGTTCCCTCATGTCTCGGCGTCGCCAGGAGAGGCCGCTGTCAGCTCTTGTCGAAGAAGGCCGCAGCCGACGCTCCGTCCGCGGTCGCAGGAACGGATACGGCTATAACTATGCATCGCACGGACGTCGGCCCCATGAGCCAAGAGTTCTAAAATACGTGCGTGCAGGTACCCTCCGCATGGAAATACCGAAGGACCACCCTAGATACAAGTCTCTGATGACGAGGGAGCGTCTTGCGGAGATGGTCCAGAGAGGTCTCGTGACCCCTACCGGGCTGATCTCCCACGGGCGCGGGGAAGCATACGACTACCTCATGGGGGAGAAGAGCACCGAAGCCGCCCTGGATGCGGAGAGGGCGGCCGCAGCCTTCCTCCTGAACGCGAAGAACCCCGTGGTCTGCATAAACGGGAACGCCGCCGCCCTGGACCCGGAGGGGCTCATAGCCTTGGCGGAAGCCATCCCGGCGAAGATCGAGGTCAACCTATTCCACAGGACCCCCGAGAGGATGGAAGGGATCATATCGTACCTCGAGTCCAAGGGCGCCAAGGAGGTCCTCGGGAGGAACCCGGACCGCAGGATAGCCTCCCTCAACCACGACCGCGCCCTGTGCACCGAGGAGGGCATATTCTCCAGCGACGTCATCGTGGTGCCGATAGAGGACGGAGACCGCGCCGAGGCCCTTGTGTCGATGGGCAAGACGGTCATCTCCATAGACCTGAACCCCCTGTCCCGCACGTCCCGCACCGCCACCGTCCCGATCTCCGACGAGATGTCCCGCGCGCTGGAGAACATGATCAGGTTCATCGGGGAGCTGCGCGGGGACGAGGATGCAATATTAAAGGAGATGAAGGCTTTCTCCGCCAAGGACAGCCGCCGCAGAACGGTTCAGTGCATATGCGATTCGCTGATGTCCGAGTTCGAAGAGGATTGATCGTATGGACGACCTGCTGAAGAAAGGGTCCCTGAGGCTGCATTGGGTGGAGAGCCACATGCCCGTCCTCAAGGAGATAAGGAAACGGTTCATAGACGAGCAGCCGCTGGCCGGCCTCAAGATAGGGATGGCGCTCCACACCGAAGCCAAGACGGGCATGCTGGCCGTCACCCTGGCCGACGCCGGCGCCAAGATAAGGCTGGCGAGCTGCAACCCGCTGTCCACGGACGACTCCGTGGCCCTGGCCCTCCGCGAGGAGTACGGGCTCGAGGTGTTCGCCAAGAAATGGGAGTCCTCGGAGGAGTACTACCGCAACCTGAACAGCGTCCTGGACATGTCCCCGGACTTCATCATCGACGACGGGGCCGACCTCATAGCGATGGCGCACACCACCCGCAAGGAGGTCCTGAAGACCGTCAAGGCGGCCAACGAGGAGACGACCACCGGTGTCGTGCGCCTGAGGGCCATGGCGGCGGACGGAGCCCTGAAGTTCCCTGTGCTGGACATCAACGACGCCAAGATGAAGTTCCTGTTCGACAACAGGTACGGGACCGGTCAGTCCGCCTTCGACGGATGGATGAACGCCACGAACCTCATCGTCGCGGGGAAGAGGCTGGTCGTCGCCGGGTACGGATGGTGCGGGAAGGGCGTGGCCATGAGGGCCAAGGGCCTGGGAGCCACCGTCATCGTCACCGAGGTGGACCCTGTGAAGGCGATAGAGGCCAAGATGGACGGCCTCGAGGTCATGAGGATGGCGGACGCCGTCAAGATCGCCGACATAGTCATCACCGTCACCGGCTGCAAGGACGTCATCGCCGCCGAGCACATCGCCGCCATGAAGGACGGGTGCATCATGGGCAACGTGGGCCATTTCGACAACGAGATCAACAAGCCCGCCCTGCAGGAGGCCTCCGTGTCCTGCGAGAGGGTCCGCGACTTCATCGACGAGTACAGGACGAAGGACGGGCGCAGGCTGTACCTGATCGCCGAGGGCCGCCTCATGAACCTGGCGGCGGGGCAGGGGCATCCCGCGGAGATCATGGACATGAGCTTCTCCACCCAGGCTCTGGGCATAGTGCACATGTCCAGGCACTACGGGGAGATGGAGAGCAAGGTCTACGCGGTGCCGGACGAGATCGACGCCGAGATAGCGACGATAAAGCTGAGGTCCATGGGCGTGGAGATCGACACCCTTACTGAAGCACAGGTGAAGTACGTCACCGGATGGGAGGAAGGCACGTGAAGCCGTTCCTCTCCGTGTACGGGCATGTCACAGTGGACCAGATAATGACCGTCAGGAAGTTCCCCGCCGTGGGGACCACCGAGGACGTCATCACGGCCACCACTACGCTCGGGGGGACCGGGACCAACATCGCGCTGACCGCGGCCAGGCTCGGGTGCCCCACGGCGCTGTGCGCTATGGTCGGGAACGACTTCCCCCAGGCGTACGAGGACGAGATCCGCGCGTCCGGGATGATCATGGACGACTTCAGGCGCCTGGAGGGCTACGACAGCTCCAAGGCGATCGTGGTGAACGACCCGTCCCTGGACCAGAAGGTCCTGTTCTACGCAGGCCCACAGGGGGAGGCCGACAAGACCGGCGTGATGCTGGACTCGATGGCCTCCCAGTCGGAGCACGTCCACTTCTGCACCGGCCAGCCGTCGTACTACATGTCCATCATGGAGAGGATACAAGGCGCCAGCATCGCCATGGACCCCGCGCAGGAGACTCACCGCATATGGAACGCAGACAACTTCCCCAAGGCTCTCGCGATGGCCGACGCCCTGTTCTGCAACAGGATAGAGGGCGAGTCCCTCAGCAGGTACGTAGGCGTTAAGGACATATTCGACGCCGACGTCGGCCTCGTGGTCTGCACCTACGGCGCCGAAGGGAGCGTGGCGCGCATAGGCGACGAGAAGGTCAGGATCCCCGCGGTCAATGCGGACAGGGTCGTGGACGTCACCGGGGCGGGCGACTCCTACCGCGCAGGCTACTACGCGGCGCTCTATCGCGGCTACGATGCCCCGGAGGCCCTGGTCGTCGCCGCGGCCGTAGCATCGTTCACCGTCGAGAAGATAGGCGCGCTGACCAACACGCCCACGTGGGATGCGGCTCTGGAGAGGGCCGAGCCCTACTTCAAGGAGATATCCTGATGCTGGTGGCCGTCACCGGCACTCCCGGGACGGGGAAGACCTCGGTCGCCGCCGAGCTGCGCTCCCGGGGGTGCGAGGTCGTGGACCTCGGAAGGCACATCCGCGAGAACGGCCTCCTGGGCGAGCTGGACGAGGCCAGGGACACCCATGAGGTGGACCTCGACCTTCTGAACGAGTCCCTGGAGGAGTACCGCAGGAAAGAGGGCACGGTGTTCATGGAGGGGCACCTGTCCCACTTCATGGACTGCGGGAGCATAGTCGTGCTCAGATGCCGCCCGGACGTCCTCGCCGAGAGGCTCAGGGCAAGGGGGTACGGCGAGGAGAAGGTCCGCGAGAACGTCCAGTCGGAGGTCCTCGACGTGATACTGTGCGAGGCGACCGATTCGGACATCCCCGTGCACGAGGTCGACTGCACGTCGGCTTCGGTCGAGGAGACGGCGGACGAGATACTTTCAATAGCCAGCGGCGAGGCGGAAGGGCATCTTCCGGGAAGCGTCGACTGGTCTTCGGAGATGGAAATATGGTTCTAGACGGGCAGAGAGCGAGGGCTGACTTCGCGCTGGCCCCTGTGGCGAAGCGGCTGATAAACGTAAACCCGAACATGATCTCGTGGGTCGGGCTCATAATCGCGCTCCTCTGCGGGGTGATATTCTACTTCAGCGCCTACGAGGGCAAGGGATACCTGCTGCTGGTGGGCGCCGCCGCGGTCATCGTGTCGGGGTACTTCGACGCCCTCGACGGGAAGGTGGCCAAGCTGGCCGGGAAGGCCTCCCGCAAGGGCGACTACCTCGACCACGTGTTCGACAGATACGCCGACGTGTTCATGATCGGCGGAGTGGCGTTCAGCGCCTGGTGCAATCCCTACCTGGGGATGCTGGCCCTGATCGGGGTGCTGCTCACGTCGTACATGGGCACGCAGGCCCAGGCCATCGGGGCCCCCCGCCTGTACGCCGGGCTGCTGGGGCGCGCGGACAGGGTCGTCCTCTCGACCATATTCCCGATCGTCCAGTACGCCATGTCAGCCGTCGGGTACGGGTCCTTCGAGGTGCTCGGGTTCGACGTCAACTGGCTGGAGGTCATGATGCTGTGGTTCGCCGTGGTGGGCAACCTCACCGCGATCCAGAGGGCCATAATCACCTGGAACAACCTCAGCAAAGAAGATTCCGCCAAGAAATGAAGCCTTCGATCGGTTCCGACCGGTTCGCTGATTGGTTCGTAACCGGTTCGTAACCGGTCCAAAGGCTTGGTTTCCTGGCGATGGGCCGTTATCTCATCGCCAGAGGCCTCTGCAGACCGTAGGGACAGGCTTCGACGATACGTACCTGCATGGCCTGCCGGCCCGTTGTCCAAGCTGAAAGCCACGTCCACGTTCTTCATATGCAGGCCTATGCCGACGGCTATGGCGCCTGCGTCCATGGGCTCTTTGGAATATTCGTTGTCGGATATCTGTTTCAGAGCTTGTCTGGCCAGCTTCATGAGGTCTTTTTCGGGGTCGGAAGTGGTCTTCACCTCTATTATCACAGGAGGCTTTCCGTTCGAGGGAGGGATGTAGATGTCTGCGATCCCGAAGCCCTTGGAGACTTCCGTGTCAACATCCAATCCTGCCAGCAGAAGGTCCGTGGAAATGAGGTCGCGGTACTTCTCGTGGCGCTCTCTGTCTTTTCCGACGAGCCTCCAGGAGCCGTCCAGGCGCACCACGCCGAGAAGCTTCTGTAGGCTGACCTTCAGAGATAGGGCGTCCTTTCCGTATATGGATGCGACCAGGCTCTGCGACATCCGCCTTGCGTTCGACACCCTGTCGCGAACGGTCATGAAGAAGCTTCTGACCTCTTCGTCAGGGATGCGCACGTCGCATACAGGGTCGTTGTTCTCGGCCCATTCCACTGCTTCCGCCGTCAGGTAGCCGGACATGAGCAGATACGAAAGCATGAACGATCCGTCTGAATCGTGGGATACGAGGTCATCGAAGACCATGCCGGGATGAATCGGGCTTCTCACAGAGTTGCCCAGGGATTCGCACAGGTAGTCCAGATTGAGAATCGTCTCCAAGGAGGCGCCAGCCATCATGGATTCGAACAGCTCCGATCCGGTGGAATTCTCCCAATATTTCGCAGGCATGCACTTCGATGCCAGGTACATGTTCACGCTCATCGGGTTGTAGACCGAAGACGATCCGAAGCTGTATCCGTTGTACCATCTTCTGATCTCGTCCAGTACGGTTTCGGATGTTTTTCCTGACCTCTCTGTTATGTCCGGGTCGGAATGCACGAGCCTCTCCACCTCTTCTTGGGTGAAGCCGAACCATTCGTTTCCTTCGTCTGTCAGCACGTCGCGGCTTACAAGGTTGTTGAGGTCGCTGAACATGCTCTCTTTGGAGACCCTCATTATGCCTGTGATGACTCCTAGCCTCATGCAGTCGTTGCCCTTGAAGGTCTTGGACATGAGGTCTCTGAGGATGGGAAGCACAGCATCGTACAGCATAGGGTCGGATATCCGCTGTATAGGGTGGTCGTATTCGTCCATCAGTATGACCACGCTGCGAGGGTTTCCGCACTTTTTGGATTGCATATGCCTCTCAGACAGGATGGAGGAGAGCGACCTGAGTATCGACGTCAGGTCGTCTGGGCTTATCCTGTCGTCGAACAATCTGGCCAGGCTCTCGCAGGCGATGCGGTCAGTAGAACCATCAGCCATACGCCTGTATTTGGACAGCTGGGCCCTGAAGGAAGCGGTCATCTGGGATACGAAGTCCTTTTGGACGGCTTCTCTGACTGCGTGCGGATCTCCCGAATCCACATATACATGTCTTGGCGAGAGGTCTTTGAGGCTCACCCTTATCACGGGGCTGGAGCATATATTCTCGGCATATCCTTTTGCGCTGGATATGGCTAAGTCTTTGAAGAGGTCCGGTTCGGGGCGATCCTCGTCGAAGAAGTACCCTATCATGGACTGATTGATCGTCTTGCCGAATCTCTTGGGTCTTGTGTACAGATATACGTTGCCATCGGCTTCGAACAGGCTCTTCAGCATCATCGTCTTGTCGACGAAGTTGCGCTTGAAGCGGATGGTCTTGAAGTCCTCATCCTTCTCTACGTATGCATCTTTCAACATGTTGACCGGCCCTTTGTTCATGGGTGCTTCGAATCTTTCATCGGACTGCAGTTATGCTTATATAAATCAAATCCAGGGGCGTCTTCTTCGGACCGGCCCATTCACGCTATGTTTTCAGAAGCAGCAACCGGATCGTCATGCTTCAGGCCGGCTCGGCTTCTTCTCCGGGGCCTGGCCCTGGGTCGATTTCCTGGACTTGAATCTGTAGTATTTCAGAGGGTGGGTCATCCATTCCTGCTCGCACAGGCCGTCCGGATCGAAGCAGAGGCCGTTGGTCTTCATGGTCTTGCATTCCGGAGGGGTGTACGGGTCGGTCCCGTTGAGCTCCCCTGTGATGTGCTTTATCTGGTACTCCGACTTGGACTCGTCGAAGTCCGGGGATTCCGAGAATATCCTGATTATGGAGTCGTAGTCCAGGCCGAGGGCGCACATGAACGTCACCAGGGCGAACCTTCCGCTGTGGGGGAGGTTGATGCCCTTGAGCGACGCCTCCAGCAGGTGCTTAACGCAGGGAGGCAGGTACTCGTCCTTCATCCCCTCGCCTCTGGTGGGGCTCATCTTCATCTTCGCCTCGTCCAGGGCGAGCTTGACTACGGCCGCGTCCCTTTCCAGGTACTGCCTCATGTCGTCCGGGGGCATGAGCGGGAGCTCGGACTCTATCTTGTCCTGGAGGGCGTTCTGCATCAGGCGGTTGAACTTCTCCTTCGGGAGGAAGACCATGCCGTCCCTGACGTCGCAGTTTATCAGCTTCCAGTCGACGCTCTTCATCCTGCTCGACAGCATCAGATAGTCGGCGAACCTCATGTGCATCACGCCGTCGGAGTCCGTCGAGGCTTCGAAGCCCATCTCCTCCGAAACCTTCAGGATGGTCTGGTGGTCCTCCCCGGAAAGCACCTTGTTCATGCGGACGGCTTCCCCGAGGGCGTACCTCTTGGTGAGGTAGCGGTCCCATACCATGGACACCAGCATCCTGGCGTAGGGGTACGACATCACCTCCATGAGGCAGTCGTAGTCCTTCATCAGAGGCTTGTACTCCACCTCTCCGGAGCTTATGGCGTCCAGGACGCGCTCTCTGCCGCGGATGCGGGCCGGGGACATGACCTCCGACTCGAGAAGGGACTCCAGGTCGACGTTGTTCTCTGCGACGAAGGCGGAAGCCTCTTTCAGGAACGGGAATTTGGCCGACAGTCTGGCGTCCATGCGACGGAATCGGGGTCGTCGTAGAATATCCTTTCCCGATGGCGCGCGTCGTCCTCGGGAGCCGGTTCCGGGAACCTTGGCGGGAATGGGCAGGGACGAGCGGAGGCTCATATGAACGATCGCGTGCCTGAGGCCGTCGGCGGTGTGCGAGGAGAGGGAGGAGGCCCATTCCATGACGGATCCGCCTTGCATGCGGGCGTAGGAGAACCCGTAGGAGGCGTGAGCCTGGTCGGACTTGTCTGAGCAGGGGCAGGTCACGCCCAGGACGTCGGTGCTGCGCGTCTTCGACACGATCTCGTCGTATCTCAGCACCGAGCCCTTGTCCGTCTGCCACGAGGCCGAGCCGCTCAGCCTGGACGTGTGGAGCATGAACCTGTACTCTCCATCGCGGTCGCTCGCTTGGGAGCTGTCGACCATCCTCATCCCGTCCTGCACGTCGGAGCGCATCTCCAGGCTCCTCATCGACGCCCTTCCAGGCCCGACGTCGGCGAACGATATGTGGTAGAAGAACGTGTCAACATAGACGATCACCATGTCGGTTCCGTGGAACACCATGTACGGCTCCCCTTTGGACAGGGTCTTCAGGTATGCGATGTCCGTGAACGTCGTCGCAGGATGCTCGCCGTCGTCGAACACGGACGTGGATATGCACGAGGGGCGTTCGTTGGTCCTGACGGAGTCGGCCTTCTCCGTGCTCTTCCAGGATTCGCTGGAGAGGCGCTGCTTCCAATCCGAGCCTCCGGAGCAGCTGAGGCTCAGGCAGAAGGCTGTCGAGCGCTTGCACAGGGCGTTCACCTGGGCGTCCGGGTCGAAGGACAGCGGGACGGATCCCTTCAGGGAGTCGAAGATCCCGGCGTTGGAGTCCAGAGCGGCCACTGCTGCGCCAGAGGATACCCATTTTTCCAGGTTCGAGTTCAAGGCTTCCTGGTTGCTGTTCGCCCATGCCTTGCCGACGACCACGGTGTCCGTTCCGTCGACAAGGTGGTCCGGCCCTATCTCCGTGAGCGTCCCGTCCGCGCCGAGGAGGTACAGCGACCCGTATTCGTCGAGAGGGTCGTGGTTCCCCATGGAAAGATGGTCGGTGGAGATCCCGAATGTCAGGACGGCCATGGTGAAGGCCATGACGGCCACGCCGCAAGCCACGAAGGCGATGCTCAAGACGACCTTCCTGTCCATGGCGGAGGATGGCGGAATGGGGATATAATGTATGAGGCCTGCGTCCTCGCTCGAACGACACCAGGCTTCTCAGACCTTCGATCACGGAAGGGTCGTCTATCGCTCTCTTCATATCCTCGAGGTCTTCGAAAGGCCTCTCGAGCACGAGCTTCGCAGCCCTCTTCTTGCCGATCCCGGGCAGAGCCTCCAGGGCCGAGAGAGGCATCGAGTTTATTTTGAACGGCAATTCCACGCCTGTTATCGAGCGGAATCCCCATCCTGTTATGAAGACGTCGCAGAACCTCTCCGTATCCATCCTGTACGGGACTCCGACGAGGAGGGGGTAGGAGCCGATCTGCCTCCCGAACGTGATGTTCCCGTCGTTGAGCTCCATGTACACGTCTTTCAGGACGGTCCCGTAGGGGACGATGCGCTCCAGCATGGCGCGGTCTATCTCCTCGCGGACGCTGTCCTTGAACTTCCTGAACGTCCTCTGGTCCACCCTGGTCTTGAACTCCCTCCTGACCGGGAGGACCTGGCGGATGTTTATGCGCCTCACCATCAGGCCCTCGTCGCGGACCTTCCTGAGGAAGTCGAGGTCCATGGAGTACGTGGACTTCGTCTCTCCGTCCAGGCCGCAGATTATGTTGATCCCGGGGAGCAGCCTGGGCATCCCCCTCTCGCCCCTCTCCCTCCCGACGTCGTTGATCGTCCTGACCGCTTCGAGGACCTGCTCGGAGGTGCTGTTCAGGTTGTTCTCCAGGACCACCCTCGGGTCGACGGACTCCATTCCCAGCGCCAGGACGTTGCCGTCGGTGCAGTTCCTGGCTATGCTCTCCAGCACCTTGCGGGACTCCTCCGGGTAGGTCGCTATCACGGCGGCGTTGGCGTTGTCCACGTGCACGGTGTCGAACTCCAAGGCGCGCAGACCGGAGAACAGCCTCTCGGCGGCTTCGGGATTCGGCCTGGGGACGGGGGAGTCGTCGAGGGAGCCGTACGAGACGATGCAGGTCTGCCCTCCGACCCTGACGTTCCTGACTCCTAGGTCTTTGAGCTTCCTGGCTTCGGCGAGGACGTCGTCGGGAGATCTAGTCAGGGGCTTGCCCTTCAAGGCCTCTATGCAGTACGAGCACCCTCCTGTCGAGTACCTGTGGCACCCGCGGTACGTCTCTATCTCGGCGACTAGGGGCTCCGGGAAGTCCTGGTGCTGCTTCACTATGTCGGCCCCCAGGAGCATCCAGCGGTTCCATTCGTCTAATGTGCGGAGCCTCTCCCCGACCTCCTTCCCAGTCATCCCGTCGTAGAGCGAAGCGGCCAGGTCCTTCCTGACGACGAAGTCGAAGCCCTCGGCCTCCACGGTGTCCGCAGCGGATCCGCCTATCATCCGCCAGCCCTTCAGCTTCGGGAATATGCCGCGGAGCTCCTTGGACGACATCGGCATGGAGCGGAGGTACTTGCCAGGGACGGTGTTCCCGGATAAGACTATAGTGACTGACGCGTCCGGGATCTCCTTCCCTTGGCGTATCATGTCTATGGAGACGTATTCGACCTTGTCCGCCCCCGCGTCCAGCGCCGCCCCGGCTATGGAGCGTATCATCGGTGATATGTATGGGGGAACCCCCAGGGCGGCCGGGTCGTCGATGTAGCCGTCGATGAGGGCGATGGTGATCTCGTTCTCCATGCGCCTTCATGTTCTGCTGGATATAAAGGAGGTATGATGGGCTGGATGCCGTTAGCAAAGTCAGTATATAAACCACTTTAATAACGCACATCGTAACGAAAATTATTTTCCTAATTTCGGAAGTGTATCGGCGACATATGGCGAATGCGATCGAATCGGCTGGTAAGACTATAGTGGTATGAGCACAGGCGTTCCGAACGATCATAGTCTCCTGGTCGAACTCATCTTTATAGTAGCTGAAGCGAATCCGCAGCCGTGAACAGGAAGCATGTCGCGATCGTGGCCTTGGCGTCTGCAGCAGTGGTGCTCTGCTTGGCATCGGCCTATCTGGACTCAAAAGACAAGGCTGTGTCCCTGGATGTCAACGAGCCCTATTATTGGAGCCTGGGCCTGGAGGACGGCTACGACTGGGAGATCGTCGACACATACGATCTGGATATTTCCAAGGCACATCGCGATGATGCGGCCGTCTTCACGATAGAGGCGTCCCGCCCCGGAACCTACGATCTTCTGGCCGAGCTGAGGAACGTCGGCGATCCCTCGGACGTCAAGAGAACGTCCGGTCTGCGCCTGTCCTTCACCGGCGAGAAGGGCGGGCACACCGAGCGCTTCGAGGCCGAGCTTCGTCTGGGCGAAGTCTATGAGATATGCCTGAGCGCGAACCCCTCCACAGGATACGCCTGGAGAGCGGTGGATCCCGATCCTTCCCTGGCAATCCGCAGCGATTTCTCCGAAGATGCGCAGTCTCCTTGGATCTCTGGTGCCGGAGGGACCGAGACGTTCAGGATCACGGCAGAGAAGGCAGGGTCGTACACCGTCCATCTCGTCTATGGGAGGGCATGGGAGCCAGTTCCGGCTAGAGACGTGCTTGTCGATCTGACGTTCTGCCGACGGGCTTCGAACGCATCCGCTTCAGGCCCTCCTCTTCATACGGGAGAGTATGCCTTTCCCGCCCCGGACGGCGTCGCGTCTGCCCCTTATCGTCGTGACATCGGCGTCATCGCCGAAAACGTCCCTCCCGAGCTCGGTACTTGCGTGCACCGTGGCGCTGCGGAGGCTGTCCGTCCTGAAAGCGCGGTCCCCTACCTTGGCTACCGAGGCGGGGACGTCTATGCGCTCCAGGCCGCTCTGCGAGAAGGCGTCGTCGCCTATCCTTTCGAGGGAAGGCGGGAGCTCTACGCTCGAGAGCAGCTTGCATCTGCCGAACGATCCCATGCCCAGCGCCTCGAGGTTGTCCGGCAGCGATGCCGATTCCAGGGCGTAGCAGCTGAGGAAGGCCATCTCCCCGATGCACAGGGCGGAACGCATCTCTATCCGCTCGATGTCCTTGCAGTAGTCGAACGCCCCTCTCCCTATCGAGATCAGCGAGCGCGGAAGGCTCAGCGACTTCAGCCCGCACCCTATGAAGGCGCAGTCCTGGATCGCTCTTATGGTCGAGGGGAAGGTCGCGTCGAGCAGCCACTTGCTGCCTTCGAACGCGTTCCGCCCTATGGTCCTCAGACCTTCCGGAAAGGCCAGCGCCCTTATGCCCGACTTGGAGAAGGCCCAGTCCCCTATGCTTCTGACCGGTCCCGAGAACTCCAGATAGTCCAGGCGAGTCTCGGAGAACGATCCTCTGCTTATCTCGGACACCAGGGGCGGTATGGCGGCGGACCTCAGGCGGGTGCGGTTGAAGGCGTATTCCCCGATGGACTCCAAGGACTTCGGAAGCGCGATCCATTCCAGCCGGGAGTTCTGGAACGCGAAGGCCCCTATCCTCCTGAGGCCTTCCGGGAGCTCGACGTCCCTCAGCCTGGAGTTCTCGAATGCCCTGTCGGCTATGGCCTCCACGGTGTCCGGAACGGCGTAGGACTCGATGTCAGCATCGGCCGGGAACCTTATCAGAGTCTTTTCATCGGCATCGAACAGGACTTCTCCTGTCTCGTGGTTCGCAGCCTTCCTATCCTGTGATCCCGGGCGGCTGTCCTCGGGACGAGGGCGGCTCTCACCGACGCGTGTATCCATGACAAGGTCCGCGTCGTTCATCCTCTGGAGAAGCGATGCCGCATAGCTCTGGGAGAGGCCGAGTCCGGAGGTCTGCTCAAGGAAGATCTCGCCGTCGAACGCGCCGGTCTCGCGGGAGACGGACCCGGGACGCTCGTAGATGTGGCGTCCGACGTAGTCCATGTCCCTCCTGGAGAATCCGAGCCGCCTCATCCGATCCAGGAAGGCTTCGTTATCGTCGCAGAACGCCTCTGCAGTGGTTATCCGATCTTCTTCCGACATCGCGAAGCCCCTTCTCGCGAGATTCGACCGCTTACGACGGTTGGCATGTTTATTGCGTCTTACATTGCAAGGTCATGGACCAAGAATCGAAGCCTGTTAAAGCACATCAAATGCAGCGTGGAGTAATATGCTATCTGCTATAATATGTACTAAGGTCCATCGGTCTTCGATTTTGTGACATTTGCATCACATCACGGAACTGGCAGTCTTCGGGTTCTGAACCGTTAAGGGTCATCAGCAGGAGAGGCGGAGCCGTCCGACTTTGGCGTACGGAACCGCAGGCGAACGTACGACGTCAGACGGGAATGAGGGCATCCAGAAGATCCCGGGGCCGGCAGACGGGCGTAGGACGCAGCGTCATGTCCTGAGCTCTTCAGGCAGCCTGCGCTTCTCCGGGGGAAGCTCTCCTATAAGGTCGGCCAATGTGGTGCGGGAAAGGTCCTCCAGCATGGCGTCCATGGCCGACCGGAAGCGAGAGGACAGGATCCCGTGGATCTCCTTGCCTATCGGGCAGCGCAGGTTGGCGGGGTACATGCTGAACGCCGCCTCGGCGTCCTCCTCCTCGGTGGCGAGGAAGACGTCCCTCAGGGAGATCTCCTCGGCCGGCTTGGCCAGGACGGTGCGGGCTCCCCCCATGCCGGTCCTCAGCAGCCCGGCTTTGGATAGCTTGCTGAACACCTTGCGGACGATGACGGGGTTGCAGCCGATGCTCCTGGCCACCGTGTCGCTGGTTATCCTGTCCTCGTCGAAGAACCCGTAGACGAGGAGGGCGTGTATCCCGACGGTGAATTCCGAGTCTACGCGCATCCTATCACCGGGACAGCAGCGACTTGCATCTGGCGTACAGGTCGTCGGTCGGCTGGAGGTCCGCCCACCCCTCGTCTGCCACCCTTATGCTCAGGCGCGTCCTCTCCGAGAGCCTCTGCAGGTCCTCGTCGAAACGTTCCCTGTCGCCGATCCCCGTGTCTATCTTCAGCAGATGCTGGTATCCCCCGAGGCTCAGCAGCCACCTCATGTATCCGTCATGGCCCGGCTCTATCCCCAAGGCCTCCCTCATGTCCGGAGTGATGGACTCCTCCGTGGCATCGGAGTTGGCCGCATCAGCCTCGTTGAACGCGTCCCAGTTGGTAGCCATGGCGGGGAAGATGTACATGTGGCCCGGGTACCGCTTCTGCATCTCGGAGTACTTGGGGCCTCCCGCGATGTTTATCCCTACGCAGTCGTGGCACAGGCATCCGTTCCTGTCGCGGAACGTCGCCGAAGGCTTGTATCCTCTCTCCTCGCACCAGGCCGGCACGTCCCATTCGAAGTTGCCGCAGGTCCCGATGTAGAACCCCAGGGCGTCGACTAGCGGCTGCATCTCGGTCGCCAGCTTCTCCACCGTGGCCTTCAAGGTCTCGGGCACGGCATGAAGTCCAAGATCGGTCATGTGGATCAGGATGGTGAACCTCCCGTGGTCCAGGGCGATCTTCCCGGACAGCACGTCGTCCCATTCGGCTGTCGAATAGCCTATCCCGGACTTGTCCAGCTTCCTTCTGACGGACTCGTTGTTCTTGTTATCGACGATGACGATGTTCTTCTCTTCGGGGTCCTTCGCGAGGCTGTAGACCAGGTTGTCGTCCACCATCGGGCACGCTATGATCCCGAGCACTCCGTTTGTCATAATAATTATTACACACTGCGATTATTTGTAATCGACGGCAGGCACAGCCTTTGGAGGCGCATCACGAAATATCTCCTTGCACATCCGCAGGGCATGCCATCCACCATAGTCTCCGACATGAGCATCTGCGACAAGAAGATCAAGGTCACCGTGACGGACAACGGCGACGGTACGATGGCCGTCGACCTGGAGTCCGACTGCCAGGCGCTGGAAGGCTTCTCCAAGAATCTGAAGACTATAACCATGGAAGACGTGGTGAGCTTCGAGACCAGCAGAATAAACCGGGAGGAGGTCCGCGGTGGCATGTCCATGATCTGCGTCGCTCCTATAATGGTGTATCAGGCGGCATGGATGGAGTGCGGGATGCTTTCCAAGAGGATATTCGGCAAGCAGGGCCCGATAAAGATCGACATGGGCGAGGAGCGAAGCCTATTTCGAACTATAGTGCTCCAATCGAAGCCGAACGGTCTGAGAACAGAGGCCTATACGGAGATTGATGTAGACTATAGTCTTAATTAGGCTGGGACGTCGAGTTTCTGCGGGATCGGACAGCAAGGGTCCCGGTCCTCATTTGGAAAGGCCCGACAAGCATCGGCCTCTGCCTTTTATGGGCCGGCGTGGATTATCTGCAACATTGTTTTATGTAGGCTTTGTTATCATGTTCTGCCTTGCAGGTGACAGGCTAGGGGCGATACAATGTTCGGTAAGAAGAAGAGCGAAACGTCCGGGATGACGCCGGATCAGGTCTACAGTTTGATCAAGAGCGCTTTCGACAACGCGGAACTGAAGTACGGCGAGGATGCGGACAGGAAGATAATCCACACCGGCTTCATGGGAGACGACCTCCCCATAAGGATGAACATCATCGTCGAAAAGCTGGCCATCCGCATCTTGTGCCAGCTGGATTTCAAATCTTCTCCGGACAACTACAGCAAAGTGGCATGGGAGCTCAACTGCATCAACAAGACCCTCAGCTTCGGAGCCTTCTATCTGGACCCGGACGACGGATACGTGATGTTCGAGGACGCGTTCCCGTATCGCGAAGCCCAGATCTCAGAAGGCTTCATCATCGCCTTCTGCAAGATGATGGCGGACACGGTGGACTCGCACGACGGGGACCTCAAGAAGATCGCGGAGAGCGTGCCTCGTTCCAGGTCCAACGAGCCTATGTTCGGATGATCGAGCACTGAACCACCGAGGCTTGCGCGAATCGCAAATGCAGCATGGCCATGGTCTTCCGGCAGCCTCCTGTTCGAGGCTATCGGATAGACTATAGTCATCTTAACCTCTTCCAGCCCCTCGCTGCTGGCGGTTTGATGTCCGGTTATTTCTCGGTCCGAGCGAGTGCTTTGGACTTCGTTATTAGATTACTTATAAATATAGCAAAGCGCATGCAATGTGACAGAATTCGAATCAATCTTTACGAAATTCGTAGAAAGGGAGTTTGTCTAATGGCAGAAGAAAAGAAGGATTACAAGGATCTCACACCCGAGGAGAGGCTGGAGAGGGCTCAGAAGCCCGGAAAGGACGCGATGGTCATGCATCCCTACTACGGCGGGAAGATCGAGGTCGTCCCCAAGGCGTGCGTCAGGGACTTCAACGACTTCGCGATCTGGTATTCCCCTGGCGTCGCGGAGCCTTGCAAGGACATCGCCAAGAACCCCGACAAGGTTTACGAGCACACCTGGAAGTGGAACACCGTGGCGGTCGTGTCCGACGGTACCCGCGTCCTCGGCCTGGGAGACATCGGCCCGGAGGCCGCCATGCCCGTCATGGAGGGGAAGGGGATGCTGTTCAAGTACCTCGGAGGCGTGGACTGCGTCCCGATCTGCCTTGACACCAAGGACCCCGAGAAGATCATCGAGACCGTCAGGCTGATCGCGCCCTCTTTCGGCGGAATAAACCTCGAGGACATCTCCAACCCCAAGTGCTTCGACATCCTGGACGAGCTGAGGAGGGACTGCAAGATCCCGGTGTGGCACGACGACCAGCAGGGGACGGCCACCGTCGAGGTCGCAGGCGCGATAAACGCCATGAAGCTCGTCGGGAAGAAGCTCGAGGACGCCAACATCACCGTCATCGGCGCCGGCGCGGCCTCCATCGCAATAGCCAGGCTCATGCTTGCCACTGGGTTCAAGCCCGAGAACATGTGCATGTGCGACTCCAAGGGCATCCTCAACCTCGAGAGGAAGGACGTCGAGGGTAGCTTCAAGCAGAAGTGGGAGATATGCAAGAAGACCAACGGCGCCGGGAAGACCGGAGGCATGAAGGAGGCGTTCAAGGGCGCGGACATAGTCATCGCCGCATCCAAGCCCGGGCCCGGGACGATCCCGCCCGAGTACGTCGACCTCATGGCCGACGACCCCATCATCTTCGCCACAGCCAACCCCATCCCGGAGATCTGGCCGTGGGAGGCGAAGGAGCACGGATGCAAGGTGTTCGCCACCGGAAGGTCCGACTTCCCCAACCAGGTCAACAACTCCATGGGATTCCCCGCGATCTTCCGCGGTGTCCTCGACGTCAGGGCCAAGACCATCACCGACGAGATGTGCATCGCCGCCGCCAGGTCCCTCGCCAAGACCGCCGAGGAGAACGGGATCTCCGAGAACTACATCGTCCCGACCATGTCCGAGACCAGGGCCTTCATCGAGGAGGCCGTCGCTGTCGGGCTCAAGGCCCAGGAGCAGGGAGTCGCCAGGCTCAAGCTCTCCGCCCAGGAGCTCCGCGACAAGGCGGAGTTCATGATCAACAGGTCCAGGAGCCTCACGGCCAAGATGATGTCCGACGGGTTCATCAAGGAATACAAGTGATTCCAACGGGGCTTCGGCCCCCTTTTTCAATTTTATCGAATCCGAATCTTCTGCCCTTGGGGCGATGACACCGGATCGGAATCGCATCGGGTGCAGGCTTCGCACGCCCGATCCCGTTTCAAAGGCGCGTCGTGGGTTTTCGTCTATTTCGATTAATCGATTTGAATCGATTTAAATCGATTAATTGATATAAACCGAAAAGGATGAGGGTTCATGATGGAGGACCAGAACACTGAATTTAAAGCGGAATTCACAGAGAAGCTGATTAAATCGGTAGTTGCCTTCTCCAATACGTCCGGAGGGAGGATAGTCCTCGGAATAGACGACGATGGCAACGAAGTCGGTCTGGACGATCCAGACGATGTCGCTAAGAGATGCGTCAATGCAATCGCGGACAAGATACGTCCTGATGCTACGCTCACGACCGAAGTGTCCATTCGTCAGCTGGGCGAGAAGAGTCTTGTCGTCATAGACGTGAGCGAAGGCGAGAAGAAGCCTTATTACCTGCGCGATAAGGGGCTGCGTGCCGAAGGGGTATATGTTCGCAAAGGCACCGCGTCTGTACCCATCACCGAAGAAGGCCTGTTGGGCATGATCCGCGGTTTGAGGGCGGTATCTTACGAGACTCAGACGTCTTTCAGACAGGATCTGACTTTTGACGAGCTGAAGAGGGTATTTGATGAACGTTCTGTGGCGCTGGACGAGAATCGCATGTCCATGATGAACATGGTCGAGAACGGAAAGTACACGAACCTGGCATTCATTCTGTCAGACCAGTTTGACCAGTCCATAAAGATGGCATCCTTCGACGACGAGTACAGGACTGGATTTATTGAAAGGTCCGAGACGTACGGATGTGTCCTGAAGCAGATGGGTGATGCGATTTCCTTCCTCAAAAGATATAATACGCCGTCGTCCAGGATAGAAGGCATCAGGCGCATAGACTCTTACCCTTATTCCGAAGATTCGATCAGGGAGGCCATGATGAATGCTGTGGCCCACAGGGACTATAGCATGGATTCGCCGATACTGGTATCCGTGTATCCGAAGAAGATAACCATAACCTCACCAGGCGGCATGAAGGAGTACTATACCCTCGACGAGATGCTGAGGGGGGTTTCGTCACTCAGGAATAGGAACCTTGCAGGGATCATGTACCGGCTGGGGATGATAGAGGCATACGGCACTGGGATACCGCGCATCTTCGGAGCGTACAGGGGGTCCGAGGAAAAGCCCATGATAGAGAACGGGGTGTCGTCGTTCACGATAACCCTCCCTTCCAGCAGAGCAGAGGGAAGGGACGACGCCTTGCAGTACTTCCTCGACGCCCATGACGAGTTCACCCGCGCGGAGCTGCAGAGAGCGCTGGGCATGAGCAGGAGCAGGGCGGTGGCCGTGGTCGGCGATCTGATGGACGAAGGGGCCGTGTCGATGGTCGGACATGGGAGGTCCTCAAGATACAGGGTGAACCGCCTGGTCCGAACGGTCGGCGTCGCGGCTTCTTTGCCTATAAATAACAGTAGGGCCGTCACAAGGCTGGTTTTGCGATGAGGCTTTTCACAGTCGGACCGGTGATGATGTATCCAGAAATCCTCGAGAAGTCGGGGGAGCAGCTCCCTTACTTCAGGACCTCCGAGTTCTCAGAGATGATGCTCGAGTCGGAGTCCATGGTCAAAGAGCTCATGGGGGCTGCGAAGGATTCGAAGGTCGCCTTCCTCACGGCTTCCGGCACAGGCGCGATGGAGGCCTCGGTGGCAGGGTTCTTCACCTCCGACGACAGGCTCCTCGTGATAGTCGGCGGCGGCTTCGGGAAGCGCTTCTCGGAGATCTGCGACGTCCGCGGCATCGAGCACGACGACGTCGTCCTGCCCTTCGGGAAGAGGCTGGACGCCTCCGACCTGGAGCCTTTCGGGGGCAGGGAGTACGCGGGGATGCTAGTGAACATAGACGAGACCTCCACCGGCCAGCTCTACGACGTGCGCATACTTTCGGAGTTCTGCCGCAGGAAGGGCATGTACCTCGTGGTGGACGCCATCAGCTCCTTCCTCGCCGACCCTCTGGACATGGACGCCGACGGCATCGACGCGGTAATAGTGAGCTCGCAGAAGGCCCTGTCCCTCGCGCCGGGGCTGTCCCTGGTCGTGATGAGCCGCAGGATCCATGACGAGAGGCTCATGAAGGTCGACTCCCATCTGTACTATCTGGACCTGAAGCACCATCTCAAGGACCAGGAGAGGGGCCAGACCCCGTTCACCCCGGCCGTCGGGACCCTGATAGAGCTGAACAGGATGCTGCACATGGTCTGCGACATGGGCCTGGAAGCGAAGATCGCCCGCACCGCCGAGCTCGCGGCATACTTCAGGAAGGGCGCTAAGGAGATGGGGCTCAGGATCCCCGGCTATCCGCTGTCCAACGCCGTCACCCCGGTCCTTTTCGACGGCGACGCCTACGACGTCTTCGAGAAGCTCAGGAACGAGCACGGCATCACGGTCACCCCCAGCGGAGGGGACCTGAGGGGCAGGCTCCTGAGGGTGGGGCACATAGGGAACCTCTCCGAGGAGGACTACGACGCCCTTTTCGAGGCCCTCCGCAAAGTCCTTCCCGCCAGGTCTTGATCCAGGACGACGCCGGCTTCTCCAGCAGGGTGTCCCTGAACGCGGCATCGAACATCCTGCGCACGGCCGTCGTGGCGGCGACCGGGCTCATGATGGTCCCGTTCTACATAGGCGAGCTGGGCTTCGGGGCGTACGCGGTCGTCTTCCTGGCGACAAGCGTGTCGCTGTACTTCGCATCGGCTTCAGAGGCCGTATCCCAGGCGTTCACCCGGCATCTCGCATTGTCCATGAGGGAGGAGGGGGAGCTGTCGGCCAGGGCGTTCTCGACGGTCGTTTCGGGGATGCTCAGATGCGTCCTGATCATGCTGGTCCTGTGCATCGCGGTGTCGGCTGCGGCGCCATATATGTTCGACATCGGACAGTCCTCCCTTCTGGACGTGCAGGTCCTGTTCGTCTCGGTGCTGGCTTCGGGACTGGTGATGGCTCTTGCGGACTGCCTGTGCGGGGTCTTCGTGGCGTCCAACAGGCTCTACGTCTCATATGTCGCCAAAGGGTCCCAGGTCCTGCTCCAGGCCCTTCTGGCCGTGACCTCTATCCTGGCTCTGGGTCCGAGCCTGGCCTTCGTAGGGGCATCCAGCCTGGCGTCCTCCCTCGTCTGCCTGGCTTTCGTGGCGGCTTGCGTTCACTGGCGCGTTCCGGGCGCCGAGCTGCGCAAAGGGCCTCTGGACCGCAGGCTCATGACGGACATGGGCGGGCTGGGCGCCTGGTCGCTGGCATGCGAGGTGGGGGCCCTCCTGTTCATCAACGCCTCCCTGATAGTTGCGAACGTCGTGCTCGGCAACGATGCTCAGGCGACGTTCTCCATCGCCGCCAACGTGTCGTCGATGATCGGCACCGTGAGCATAGCTCTGGCGGCGACGGCCGTCCCGCTGCTCTACAAGCGCTATTCGGAAGGAGATCCAAAGGGGGTAGCGTCGACGGCCAGGCTGTTCATGAAGGCGTCCGGAGTCTCCATGGCCTTCGTGCTGGCCTATCTCGCCGTCTTCGCCCCCCAGGCCATAGGGGCGTGGATCGGCCCGGGGCACGACGACGTCGCCGAGCTCGTGCGCTTCCTGACGCCTGCGGAGGTCGTCCTGTGCGCGGCAGGGCCGCTGGCGCACGTCCCCGTGACGTTCATGAGGCTCAGGCCGGCGGCCGTGGCGATATGCCTCCTGGGAGCAGCCAACGTCATTGGCGCCGCCGCCGTCATGGCATTCGCCGGCCTGGGCGTCCTAGGGGCCTGCATGGTTTGGTCCCTGACGATGCTGGCCTTGAAGATGGCAGCATACCCGGCCCTGGCCTCCAGAATGACCGGCTGCAGCGCGATGCTGTTCATTCGTCCGATCCTGCTGTCCCTGGCCCTCTTCGCAGCGTCGGCGGTCGCCCTCTGGGAGCTGTCAGCGGTCGCGGAGGTACAGGCCAGCATCCTGTCCGTCGCGCTTCCTGCCCTTGCGCTGTTCCCAGCATACGCGGTGCTCGTCGCCAGGTTCGCGTTCGATCGCGACGAGAAGCTCGTGCTGGCGTCGTTCCTCCCGGAAAAGCTCAGGAGGCCAGCTGAGGAAATCATCGGAATAAGAAGGTGAAGGGGGACGCGCCCCCGTGAAGGTTTCAGTAGACGGTCTGGGAGACGCACTCGACGCCCTCGATCCCTTCGATGGACTGCAGGGCGCTCTCGAGCTTCCCTCCGACGGTCTCGTCCGAGTCGTCGATGAGGAATCCAGCGTTGATCTTCATGAGCCCGAACGCTACGGGGGCGATCTTGGTCTCGAGGAGCTTCACGCCGGCGGGGAGAACGCTGGGGAGCTTGGAGATGATCGCATCGAGGTCGATGTCGGTGCTCTCGGGCATGAGGTCATATCCTGCGACGATCTGTCCCATATCAACACCTCAAGGTCCCATGAACCCGCATTTCTTGCATTCGTAGGGGACGCCCTGGTCGCGGCACTGGTCGCACCTTCCGATCTCGTACTCCCCGCACTTGGGGCATTTGAAGAAGGTGTTGCCGTGCCCGACGAGCCTCTTACCACAGGAAGAGCATATCTTGTCGGCTGCCATGCGCGAGCGATTACAGTCATCGTATATAAGAGGGATGTTTAAAAGAACGATTCCGCTTCCGAGGGCGCGTTTATCTGGCGGATCGTCATATGGGAGGCCCTCGTCGTCCGGGCGCACTGTTGATAAGCCTGCACGCGATTCGGCGTCCGGTGGATCCAGGTGAAGATACAAGCCGACTGCGTCCCGTGCCTCATGAAACGCGTGCTCTTCCAAGCTAGGCTGGACGGGCGCGCAGACGAACTCGCCTCCGTCGACGCGGGGCTGAAGGCCCTCGCCGCCAATATCGATCCCTGCAAGGCTACGACGGACGTCTCCACCGCTGTCCACGAGGCCGCCTATTCCAAGCTCCCCACGGACGACCCATACAGGGAGATGAAGGCCCGTGCGGACAGGATCGCCGACGGCTTGTCATCGCGCGCCCAGAGCTTCGTGGACTCCTCCGAGGACAGGCTCCGCGCAGCCCTCCTGGTCTCGGCGGTCGGGAACATAATGGACTTCGGCTCCGCCGCGCAGGCCGTCGACAGCCCCGAGGAGTTCGAGGCGATGTTCGACGACCTGATCGCCCAAGGGCTCGGCCTATACGACGAGGGGAGGATAGGCTCTCTGCTGGCAGGCGCCGAGAGGGTCGTCTACTTCTTCGACAACTGCGGCGAGTCGCAGCTGGACAGGGTGCTGATAAGGGAGCTCCGCAGGAGAGGGAAGCGCGTCACCGGCGTGGTCCGCGGAAAGAGCATCCTGAACGACGTGACCAGGGAGGACGCCGAGAGGTCCGGCCTGGGCTACGATCTGGACGAGATCGTGGACACGGGCGGGTTCTACGTCGGCGTGGACTGGTCGCACCTCCCGAAGCCCCTGGAGGACGCCCTTTCAGGGTCCGACCTAGTCATAATGAAGGGGATGGCCAACTACGAGTGCACGTCCGAGGTGTCCCTTCCCGTCCCGGTCATCCACGTTCTCCGCGCGAAGTGCCTCCCGGTGTCCAGGTCCATAGGGGTCCCCCAGGGCACCAACGCGGTCTTCGCGGTCCTCGACGGGAGGAGGATGCGATGAAGGCCCGCCAGGCGGTGATAATGGTCGGCGGGAAAGGCACCAGGCTCCGCCCCCTCACCGAGACCTGCCCCAAGCCGGTGCTGCCGGTCGCGGGGAAGCCCTGCATCTGGTACCTGATGAGGTCCATGGCCAGGGCGGGGGTGGAGGAGATAATCCTCGCCTGCGGGTACCGCTCGGAGATGATAGAGCAGGCTCTCGGGGACGGCAGCGACCTGGGCGTCAGGATAACGTACACTTACGAGGACGAGCCCAGGGGCACCGGCGGGGCTCTGAAGCTCATAGAGGGCATGCTGGACCCCGTCTTCATTGCTTCGAACGGCGACGTCTTCGCCGACATAGACCTGGACGGCCAGGTCGCTCGCCACCTCGAGACGGGGGCGGACGTCACGGTCGCGCTCACTCCAGTCCCCAACCCCTGGGAGTTCGGGGTCGCCCGCATAGCGGATGACGGGTCCATATCCGAGTTCAGAGAGGGCCTGAAGCCGGGGCAGACGTTCTCCGACCTGATAAACGCAGGCGTGTACGTCGTCGACAAGAAGGTGCTCGCCGGGATCCCGGAGGGCAGGTTCTACGACTTCTCCAAGGAGCTCTTCCCGAAGATCATAGCCGAAGGCGGCAAGCTGATGGGGTTCCCGCTGTCCGGGACGTGGATGGACGTGGGTAGGCCGTCAGACTACCTCAAGGCGAACCTGCACGTCGCTTCGGGGAAGGGGAGCGAGGGCGCCGTGGAGCGGAGCTCCCTCCAGGGTCGCGTCTTCGTCGGAAAGGGCGCCGCGGTTTCGGAATCGGAGCTGTCCGACTCCGTGGTCATGGAGGGCGCCTCGGTGCGCGGCTCCCGTCTCTCTCGTGCGGTGGTCCTGCCTGGGAGCAAAGTGGAGGGATCCGAGGTCCGGGACAGCATAATCGGGTCGGGATGCGTAGTCGAAGGGGCCGTGGTGAGGAACTCGGTCCTCGGCGAGGGCGAGGCCGTCAGGCCGGGAGAGGTCAGGGACGACGGGCGCAAGGTCCGAGGTCGCACCTTCTTGGTGCTCTCCACGGGGTCCCAGACGCTCATGTCAGCGTTGCCCTCCTCGACGAACCTCCTGGCTGCGGAGCGAGCTTTCAGCTCCATCCTGGCGGCGTATGCGAACTTGAACGGGTGGAATCCCAGGTCGCGGAAGGCTCCGAACGCCGCCTTGACGACCCACCAGGTGTTCCAGGAGGGGTCCGCATAGCCCTGCCTCTTCTTCATGAAGCATTCGCCGATGTTTATGCGCGTCCTCTGCTTGAGGAAGTCCTCCTCCGTCTCGGGGCCCCTTATGCTCACCGTGGCCTCCGGGACGTACACGCACCTGTATCCCGCCCGCTCCATGTGCATCCTAAGCAGCGGCTCGTCGGCCTGCTGGTCCTCGGGAAGGCGGACGACTATGTCGCGGAAGGCGATCAGCTCGCCCAGCTTCGGGCAGAACCGGGAGATGTTGTGGTGCATGGACCAGATGACGTGGTCGGCGAACCCCACCTTGCTGCCCTTGTCGTTGGTGGGGATGGGGCGCCCGCCTGTCATCCCGACGTCGTCGTCGCGGAACGGCTCGAGGAGGCTGCGCAGCGAGTCTTCGGACGAGAGGATGCTGTCGGCGTTAAGCATGACCGCTATGCCGCAGGTCTTGGCGTCCAGGAACGCGTTGATCGCAGAGTTCTTGCCCTCTCTGCTCTCCTGGCGGATCAGGGCGATCTCGTTGTGCTCCTTCTGCAGAGAGCGGACTATGTCGTCCGTGCCGTCCGTGCTCCCGCTGGAGACGACGATCACCTCCTTCACGCGGAAGCGGCCCGTGCGCTGAGAAAAGACGGAGCGGATGCTCCTCCCGATGCTGCGCGCCTCGTTGTACGCGCAAATCCCCACGGCCACCTCCTCGGGTTTCATCTGCTTCCAGGCCCATCCCGTCATGTCTTAAAAACTGTGCCACGACCGTGCCATCGGACGGCGATGGCCGTGATTGTCGAACGAAAGCGTTATCCTCTTTGTACATCTATATATATCTGAATCTCGTAGCCCCGCACGTTTCAGTCGTCGCGGGACAAGGTCGGTTCGATGGTACGAATCTCTTCGGCCGACGGAAGGTGAATTGATGGATGGGGTACACTACAGGGCAAGGGCACCTTTAAGAATAGGACTGGCGGGCGGAGGCACCGACGTCGATCCTTACGCCACGGAGAAGGGCGGAATCGTTCTCAACACCACTATAAACAGGTACGCCTATTGCACGATTCGCCCCACCGACGACGGCATCGCGTTCGTACATTCCCAGGAGAACGGCGACTCCGTAGCCAACCTAGGGGACGGGCCGCTCAAGCTCAACAAGAACGAGCTCGCGGAGGTCGTCGCCAACCATTTCGGCATCAAGGACGGGTTCTCGATGGACCTCCATTCCGAGGCTCCTCCCGGATCCGGGCTCGGCGGCTCCTCCACCGTCATCGTCTCCATCATCTCCGCCGTCTGCAAATGGAGAGGCTGCGAGATGTCCGGCATGGACATGGCCAAGCTCGCCTACCATCTCGAGAGGAAGGAGCTGGGCCTCAAGGGAGGGCGCCAGGACCAGTACGCCGCCGTCTTCGGCGGATTCAACCTGATGAGGTTCAACGGCGACGACGTCGCGGTGGACCCGGTCCACGTCAGCCAGGACGTCATCAACGAGCTCCAGGCCCGCACGCTCCTCTGCTACACCGGCACCACCCGCGAGTCCGCCGACATCATCGAGTCCCAGGTCGACGCCTTCAAGAAAGGCGACAACGAGAGGGCGCTGGACGAGTCCAAGAGGATCGCCGTGGACATGGCGAAGGCCCTCGGGAGCGGGGACATAGACGAGGCGGGCAGGCTCCTGCACACCTCCTGGCAGTACAAGAAGCAGTTCTCCAGCAAGATTACCAACCCTCTCATAGACGCCATGTACAACAAGGCCATCGAGGCGGGCGCCATAGGGGGCAAGGTCTCGGGCGCGGGAGGGGGCGGATTCATGTTCTTCATCTGCGACTGCAATAGCAAGTATAATGTGGCGAAAGCCATTACGGATGCCAACAAGAAGGCCATCGTCAAGGATTTCATGTTCGAGCCTGGCGGCGTGACTTCTTGGAGGTACCCCAAATGACAGATTCCATACAAGACGAGCTGTCCAGGAGCTCCAGCATCATATCCCGCATAGAGCCTGCCAGGATACGCGCGGCCGCCGACGTCCTGATAGAGGCCTTCAAGAACGGCAACCAGGCCATCTTCATGGGGAACGGAGGCTCCTCCGCCGACGCCCAGCACATCGCCGCGGAGTTCTCCGGAAGGTATCTCGTGGACCGCCCCGCCCTGCCGGGGGTCTGCCTCTCCAACATCGCCCCCGTGACCGCCATAGGGAACGACTACAGCTTCAGCATAGTGTTCAAGAGGCAGATAGAGGCCATCTGCCGCAGAGGGGACGTGGCCGTCTGCTATTCGACGTCCGGGAACTCCGAGAACGTCATCCTCGCAGCGGAGGAGGCCCATGCCCGCGGCGCCAAGGTGATATCCTTCACAGGGGACTGCGGGAAGCTCAGGGACATCGCGGACGTGGCGGTGATCATCCCCACCAAGGAGACCCCGCGCGTGCAGGAGGGATACCTCTGCGCGTCCCACATCGTATGCGGCATAGTAGAGCGGGAGCTGTTCGGCAGCCGAGCCGTCTTCGTGGACAGGGACGACACGCTCGCCCCCAACGTCCCGTACTGCAGCGACCCCGACCTCTTCGTCCCGTACGACGACGTCCCGAGGGGAATAGCCAGGCTGAAGGAGGCGGGCTTCCTGGTCATAGTGGTGACCAACCAGTCCGGGCTCGGGCGCGGGTACTTCGACGAGCACACTCTGTCGTCCATCCATTCCAAGCTGTTCAAGGTCGTGGAGGCCGGCGGAGGCCGCATAGACGACGTGTTCTACTGCCCTCACCGCCCGGACGAGGGGTGCGGATGCCGCAAGCCCCGCACAGGCATGGGGGCGGCCGCTGTCAGGAAGCACTCAATCAACCCTTTCCAGTCGTACATGGTCGGAGACTCTGACGCCGACATGGAGTTCGGCCGCCACATGGGGTGCAAGACGTTCCGCGTCGGGAAGGGCGTCACGTTCTCAGACGCGGTTGATTTCATACTGGATGATGCAAGGCCTCGCCGACATCCCTCCAGCTCGTGGCGAGCCGAGGGATCTCGCCGCGGAGAATAAGGGGGCTACTTCTCATCAGGGCTTAAGGGCACTGCGCAAAGACGCTTCACTTACGAATTGTGTGTTTACAGTCGGGTTTTTTTTTATATATTTCAAAGGGATTTTTACATACATGAGGTTGATTATCCCGCTATTGATTCTAGCATGTGTGGTGGTCGTGGCAATAGCACTTCAGCTGGATGATGGCAATGCGGCAGACGTCGAGGATACTACCGTGGATACGATCTCATGCTACGGCATTGCCGTGTTGAGCGACGGCTCGATACCGTCCGAACTAGGTTCGGTACTCGAATCTTTCAAGATACCTTACCATACTATTTCGTCGCTGGATGTTTCGGAACCTATCACCATAATCACTTCTACAGCGGAAGGGATGAACGAGAAGGAGTTTTTAGAGAACATAAAAAAAGCGGTTGACAACGGGAATCTTCTGATGTCATTTGAAGCCGACATAGAATGGGGCAGTACAGGTCTGCCTATGTCTTATTCGAAGGAGGCTCCCGTCAATTACGTCTACAAATACAAGAACTGCATGAAGTGCTATTCGTGCAATATCGATTCTTCCAGAGCGATCGCTCATTGTTTACTGAAATTGGACAAGCAATTGGAGCAATTCCCTCTTTTTACACACGAATATGGTGGGGAGCTGGGTTCTGAGATAGAGGCTCACGGGTATTTTGAGAACCAAGGGTACGGATGCACTACGATAGGTACAGATTATTTTATTCTTCCTGATGTAAATGACGACTATGGCTATGTTTCTACAAGATATTATGCGGAAATAGACCCTGACAATGGATCGCGCAATTCGGGTCTAGACGTTAATTCAAACTGTACCGGGGCATATTGGATGATGAAATACGGTCCGCAGACAACATCTGGGACGTATACGACTCAAAACGGAGTGACAATATCCCTGACTTCCAGCGAGGCAGGTTTTTCATATACAGGTTCTTGGTCTTATTCTACGCCCGATGTGGTGATATATAATGATTCCAGCACTATTAATAAGCGTCTGAGCATAGCACACAACATAGATGAGCACAGGGATGTCGGTAATCACACATATTATGTCGAGCCTGGAAAACTTATGAAGATCCCGGTCGGAAACGACTATGTGAACGTCGATTCCTATCAGGCTCAATTTTGCCATTATTATGATTTTTTGGGTCTTTATGGTTTTTACAATAATGCAAACACATCGATAACAACGACCATCCCTATAGGCGCGTGACATTATCTGTTTTATTGGCAAAACCATCTTTAACTGCAGGAAATCCCCGATCCGAGTCGATTTTATGCAGGTACAACCTATAAGTATGCGAGCATGGGTTACACGCACCAAGGTGCAGCCATGTATGTCATCTCGCTGATCGTCAAGAACGAGTTCGGAGTCATGCAGAGGGTCATGGGGGAGTTCACCCGCAACAAGATCAACGTCGAGACCATAGTCGTCGGCAAGTGCGAGCTCCCCGGCAAGTCCCGCATAGTCCTTTCGGTCGTGGACAAGGCGGTCGCAGAGGTGGCTATCGGAAGGCTGCGGAAGCTCCAGGACGTCTACGACACAGAGCTCGTCCCGGAGTCCGGGCAGTCGGCTTACGCCCTGCTCTCGACGTCCAGCGGCAACGTGGGCGTCGTCGGAGGCTCCGACCAGGTGGAAGAGCTCATAGAGCGCAGCAAGCCCGAGAGGTATGTCAAGGCGCTGAACGCCCTTTAAGCATCTAGCAAGGTGAAGAAATGGAAAAGACAGAGAAGATTTGGCTCAACGGAAAGCTCGTCGACTGGGCGGACGCCAAGGTCCACGTCCTCGCGCACGCCCTCAACTACGGCACTGGCGTCTTCGAGGGGATCAGGGTGTACCAGACCCCCAAGGGCCCTGCGGTCTTCAGGCTGAAGGACCACGTCAGGAGGCTGGTCGACGGTTGCAAGATGATGGGCTTCGACCTGGTCTTCGACGGCAAGAGGTACACCGAGAAGGACGTCTTCGAGGCCATCAAGGACACCGTCAGGGCGAACGGCGACAAGGTGGACTACGTCAAGCCCTGCGTGTTCCTCAGCGGCGAGGACGTCGGCCTGAACCCTGTCCACGTGCCTGTCTCCTTTGCCATCTCCTGCGTCCACATGGGCGCATACCTCGGGCCTGGGGCGGACGCCGGCGCCAAGCTGATCACCTCGTCCTGGCAGAGGCCCGACAACCTGTGCGGCCCTGCCGGCGCCAAGGTCAACGGAGCGTACGTCGCGTCCACCCTCGCCAAGAGGGAGGCCGTGTCCCAGGGAGCCAACGAGGCGGTCATGCTCAACTCCGTCGGGCACGTCGCGGAGTGCACCGGGGAGAACATCTTCATCTACCGCCACGGCAAGATCATGACCCCCCAGACGGCGGAGGCCATCCTCGAGGGGATCACCAGGAACTCCGTCATCCAGGTCGCCAGGGACATGGGGTACGACGTCGAGGAGACCCAGATCTCCAGGTTCCAGCTCATCTCCTCGGACGAGGTCTGGATGACCGGAACCGCGGCGGAGATCGCGCCCGTGACATCCGTGGACGGCAGGCCTGTCGGCGACGGGAAGATCGGGAAGGTGTCCCAGGCCATCCACGCCAGGTTCCACGACATCGTCACCGGGAAGGTCCCCGAGTACGACGCTTGGCTCGACTACGTCAACTGAAACCCAAAAGCGGCTCCGATCCCGGGGCCGTTCTCCATTTTTTTTATTCAGAATCGTCGGCGGCTGGTGCTCACGAGTACGATCCCGTCTTCGAACCCTTTCTTTGGTTACGATTTAAATTCTGGCCTCTCTTCACCCGAACTCTCGTTTTAAACTCCGATCTTTTGTAACAAGTTGATTGCTGGCTCTCCATGCATTTATATATTAAAACATTGTTATATTATAACAATGACTTATGACTTCGTCCAGAAGGTCGGCAACAATTACTACCTCTA
>JAFYAH010000040.1 GCA_017540825.1 Candidatus Methanomethylophilaceae archaeon
CTACGACCTGGTGTTCTTCGTCGACGACGTCAAGTACGCGGAGATGAAGGCATCCGCCGACGCAGAAGTCGATGTGCCGCCGGTCCCCGAGAGGGAGGACTGCGAGGGCGAATGGGTGCAGACGTTCATAGACGGCAACACCGCCAGGATCGACGCGTTCTACAAGCCCAAGGTGTACGACCTGAAGTTCTACGTCGACGGAGAGGAGTACGCCGAGACGACGGCCTCCATAGATTCGGATTTCGCCGTTCCCGAGGTCCCCGAGAAGGAGAACTTCAAAGGCGAGTGGCAGTACGAGGTACTGGACGACGGCACGGTCCGTCTAGATGCCCAGTATGCCCCCACTGCCTACGAGCTGTTCCTGTTCGTGGACGACGTCAAGTACGCGGAGATGACCGTCCCAGCCGACGAGGACATAGTCCTTCCTCCCGTCCCGGAGAAGGAGGACTACCGCGGCGAGTGGGCATATACCGTGATCGACGGCAACACCACCAGGATCGACGCCATCTACACTCCGGTGAAGTATCTCTTGCAGTTCTTCGCCGACGGGGAGAAGGTGTTCGAGGCGGAGGCCGACGCAGACTCGGGATTCCAGCCCCCCGAGGTCCCGTACAAGGAGGACTACGACGGGGAATGGCAGTACGAGCCCTGCAAGGACGGCGTGGTGAAGGTCGATGCGGTCTACACCCCCACGGTCTACGACCTGGTGTTCTTCGTGGACGACGTGAAATACGACGAGATGAAGTTCTGCCCCGCAGAGGGCTCCGAGCTTCCCCCCGTCCCCGAGAGGGAGGGATTCGTCGGCGAGTGGACCTACACCACGATCGACGGGAGCTCGGCCAGGATAGACGCCTTGTACACCCCTCTGTCCGGCCAGCCTGAAGGCGCGTACCATGTGACCTTCTACGTCGACGGCGAGAAGTACATGGAGAAGGACCTGACCTCCGACGAGGAGCTCGAATCCCTCCCGCCGGTCCCTCACAAGGAGGACTACGCGGGAAGGTGGGAGTACACGGAGACTGGAGACGACTCCGCCGACATCGTGGCCGTGTACGAGCCGATCGATTACAAGATGGTCTTCTATGTCGACGGCGAGAAGTACGCCGAGGCCGTGATGAACGTCGAGGACGGGCCCGAGGTCGTCCCGCAGGTGCCTGCCAAGCCTGGATTCACCGGCGAATGGCACTACTCCAAAGAGGACGACACCGTCATCGTCACCGCCGTCTACACGGCAGAATGAAACCGAGGGGGTCGAAAGCCCCCTGCTTTCCTTGTTTTTGGTCAGAGCCTCGCCGCGGCCCGCACGCTGGAGGCGAGGGCGTCCGCATCGAGCTCCTCGAGGTTGAAGTACAGAGCGCCGAGATGCGACGCGAGCTCCGAGGCGCTGTCCACCATCCTGAACCCGTTCCCCGTGTTCACCACGATCCACTGGATCCCAGGGACGTCCAGATCCTCGGCCAGCTCCCTGGCCTCTTTGTTCGGGTCGGCGCCTTCGACGTATGGGACGTTGGACCTCCCGTCGGTCATCAGGACGATGTAGCACCTCTCCCCCGGGTGGGACCTGGAATATGCGGTCATGTAGTCGCTGGCGGTCGTCATGGCGGCAGACAGAGGCGTCCTCCCGCCGGTGGGGATGTCCTCGAGGAGCTTGTACCCGTACTCCACGGAGCGGGTTGGCGGCAGTATGACCTCGGCGCTGCTCCTCCTGAACACCATCAGCCCGACCTTGTCGCGCTTGACGTAGCTGTCCTTCAGCATGGACAGCACCGCGCCCTTCACCGCAGACATCCTCCTCCGAGCGCCTATGGAGCCGCTGGCGTCTACCAGGAACATGACGGTGCATCCGGTGCGGGCCCTCCTGACCTTCTCCCTGATGTCGCTGTCCTCGACGACTATGCGCATGCTCCCGCGCTCCCTTCCTTTCTGCGAGAGCGCGGCTGCCCTCATGGTGGCGCCGAAGGCTATGTCGCGGGTCTTCCCGTCGGGGATCCTGGCGGACACCTGCCTTCCCGACGTCCCTGCGCATTCCTGCTCCGAGCGGCGCCCCTTGCGGCTGCTGCTGGGCTTGACGGCCTTCTTGCCCTTCCCGAGGTAGTCGATAACCCTGAACTGGCGCCCGACCTCGAACATCATGTCGTCTATGTTCGGGAGGCTCATCTCAGCGTTCTGCTCCCTCTGGTCTTCCCTGTCTTCCGGAGGCTCCTCCTGGCTTCCCTCCTCGTCTCTGGGAGGCTCCTCCTGATCTTTCTGGTCTTCCCTGTCTTCCGGAGGCTCCTCCTCGTTCTCGGGAGGCTCCGGAGGCGGCTCCGGGATGTAGCGCCTCCTGTGGACGAGGCACATGGCTGCTGCGCGCTCGACGTCGCTCCTGGTGACCGAGTCCCTCCTGTCCAAGGCGGCCAGCGCGATAGACGTGTTTATGACTGCGATGTCTCCGCGAACGCCTTCGGCGCCCACCTTGTCGCACATCTCCGATACTATCAGGCGGAGCTCGTCAGAGACGGAAACGAGCGGGACTATCCTCGCCGCATCCTCCATCGCCTTGCGCTCCTCGGACTGCTTCTCTTCGAAGGACTCGCAGAAATCCGCGCGGGAGTCCTCGAAGCGCATGCGGCGAGATGCTATCTCCCTCCTCGCGTCGGAGTCCTCGGCCGGAGACACGCTGACGCATATGTCGAAGCGGTCCAGGAGGTGGTCGCTCATCTCGCGCTCGTCCGGGTTCATGGTAGCTATCAGCACCACGTCCGCCGACGAGACCTCCGAGATCCCGTCGCGCTCCGTGCGTATCGTCCCGGTGACGACGGCATCAAGCAGCGCTATGGACGTCCTCTCGTCCATGAGGTTGACGTCGTCCACGAAGGCTAACCCGCCCTCCGCCTCGGCGACGAGCCCCTTCTCCAGGCGCGCCTCGCCGGTGTCCAGCAGCCTCTCCATGTCCATGGAGCCGAACAGCCTCTCCATGTCCGCGCCGGGAGGGATGTTGACTACCCTTCTTCCGGACAGCCCTTCCACCGACCTGCACAGGACGGTCTTGGCCGAGCCGGACGGGCCCCTTATCAGGACCGTGCGTATGCCGGGGCTGCATATCGCGCATCTGATGGCGTCTTTCGCCGCTTCCATGCCGAATACGGCGGAGAACGGGTAGCTCAGAGGTCCTTCAGGCATCTCTCGAGCTCCTCGCGGTCTATGGAAGAGTCTTCGAACGGGCGCCTCCTCATGCGATGCGGGAGGACGAGCTCCGCCACGGCGACCAGGTCGTCGGATATGATGCGGTCCCTCCCCTCGAACGCCGCGTTGGCTCTGGCGGCCTTGATCATGACGATGTCCGCCCTGTGGCCGTCTATGCCGAAATGGGACGTTATCGAGACGACAGCGTCTACGACTTCTGGCCCGACGGATATCGAGCGGACGCGGGCCGAGGCCTCCGCGATCCGGGAGCGGAGCTTCTCAGTCTCCTCAGAGCGGGAGGCGGCATACCTCTCGGGGGCGTCGTCGAACTCCAGCCTCCTCCTGACTATCTCCGCCCTGGTCTTCGGGTCGTGCTCGCCCTTGATGTCCACGGACAGCCCGAAGCGGTCCAGAAGCTGGGGCCTGAGGTCCCCCTCCTCCGGGTTCATAGTCCCGACCAGGACGAACCTGGACGGATGGGAGAAAGAGATCCCCTCCCTCTCCACGTAGTTGACGCCCATGGCGGCCGAGTCCAGCAGCATGTCCACGATGTGGTCCTCCAGCAGGTTGCCCTCGTCTATGTAGAGCAGGTTGCCGTTGGCGCGCGCCAGGACCCCCGGCTCGAACCTCTTCTCCCCGGTCTTCAGGGCGTGCTCGATGTCTATCGTCCCGGCCACCCTGTCCTCCGTGGCGCCGAGGGGAAGCTCGACCACCTCCATGGGCGCCTCCTCGATCTCGATCCCAGGGCCGGCCAGCAGGCTCCTGCAGGACTCGCACATGGAGTCCTTGTCGTTGGGGTCGCATCCGAACCTGCATCCCTTGACCCTCTTCCTCGAAGGGAGCACGCCTCCCAGCGACCTCACCGATGTCGACTTGGCCGTGCCTTTCTCGCCTTTGAGCAGCACGCCTCCTATGCCGGGATCGACGACGTTCAGGATCAGGGCCCTCTTCATCTCTTCTTGCCCGACTATGTCTACGAACGGGAACACTGTGGAAACGCGACTCATGGAATGCCTCCTGATAGAGATGGATGTAATCTCCTTATTATATAAACCGAACGCATCATCGTCCCGATATCATGGGGAGCCTTGCTTAGAACGGAGGTTGCTGCTTTTGAGAGCCGTCTGCTTGTCGATCCAGTCCATGGACGCGGCCGTGTTCGCGGAGATCGCCGAGGAGGTCCGCGCCGAGAACGGCATAGACGTGTCCGCCGTCGGGTTCAACCACGACGCTGCGGAGTCCGACCCCTTGGCGTACCACGAGCTCGTCGAGGCCACCAAGCGCGCCGACTTCGTCTTCGTCCGCTGCATGGCAGACCCTCACAAGTTCCGCAGGTTCGAGGAGTACTGCAAGGTCCTGAAGGAATGCCTGGGCAAGGTGCTTTTCCATTCCAAGAACCCGGAGGTCCGCCTTCTTTACCGCGACCTGTTCGACGGCGGGGACGAGGACTTCATGAAGCTGTGCCTGTACGCCGACCTGAAGGGGAAGGACAACGACAAGGGCCTCCTGCTGTACGCCTGCAGGATGCTCGGAGGCGAAGGCTTCGACGTTCCCGAGCCCGTCGTCAACAGGGCCGACGGCATATACCACAGCGGGCTCCCGGCGGACGTGTCGGAGGACGACTACCTGGCCACGCTGAAGGGGAGGCCTGCGGTCGGGATACTGTTCCCGTCCAACCTGTGGCTGTACGGCAACTTGGAGCATATCGACTATCTGATCGAACGCCTGGAGCGCTCCGGCATGGACGTTATCCCGGTGTTCTACACCCCTTCCGCCGGATCCTCCTCGGGGAACAGGCCGTCCTCCGAGGTCGCCGAGCAGTACTTCAAGAAGGACGGCGAGACCATCATAGACGTGCTGCTGGTGTGCTCTCCCTTCTCCCAGCTGATGTCCCTTTCGGGCTCCGCCGAGGTCCCTCCTGAGCTGAACTTCTTCAAGACCGTCCTCGGAGTCCCGGCGATCCAGGCCATGTCTTATTCTGGGAGGCTCCCCGACTACGAGGAGTCCGCGGACGGGCCGGCCAAAGGGGACCTGAAGGCGATGGTCTGCTGGCCCGAGATAGACGGCCAGGTGATAGGGGTGCCATACGCCGAGACCAGGAGCGGGACGAAGAAGGCAGACCCCATCCCGGACAGGGTCGAGCACCTCTGCAAGCTGGCCGCCGGCTGGGCGAGGCTGGGGCGCAAGAAGCCGTCCGAGAGGAAGGTCGCGATAATCATGTACCAGGTCAGCCCGGGCTCGGAGCGCATAGGCAACGCAGGCCCTCTGGACGCGCCAGCCAGCACCGTGGAGCTGATGAAGGCCATGCGCGAAGCAGGATATGTCCTGGACGAGGTTCCGGAGGACTCCAGGGAGCTCATGGACAGGATCATCTCGGGGATCACCTACGACTTCGGCAACAGGACGGACTCGGAGATCGTGGAGAAGGCCCCCGCCGCGATATCCGCGGAGGAGTATTCGGAATGGCTCGCCGGCGTGCCCGAGTTCGACAGGAAGCGGATGGAGGAGCGCTGGGGGGACGCCCCCGGATACGTCGCCGAGGCCAGGAAGAGGATGATCGTCCCCGGGTTCGTCAGCGGCAACGTCATAGTCACGCTGCAGCCTCCCAGGGGATGGGGCGAAGGGGCGGACGAGCTCTGCCACGACCCGGTGCTGCCCCCGCACCACCAGTACCTGGCGTTCTACAGGTGGCTGGACAGGTCGTTCGGCGCAGACGCGGTCGTCCACATGGGGACCCACGGGACCCTGGAGTGGCTTCCGGGGAGGACCTCCATGCTGTCCGGGAAATGCTATCCCGACCTCGTCCTGGACGCGATCCCGAACATCTACCCTTACATGATAGACGACCCAGGGGAGGGCATGCAGGCCAAGAGGCGCTCGGAGGCCGTCCTGGTGGGCCATCTGAACGCCACGATGACCCGCGCCGGCCTGCATGACGGGATGACCAGGATAGACGCCCTGATACAGGAGCTTGTAGCGATGGGTGCCGGCACCGCTCCGAGGAGGGAGGCGCTGCTGAAGGAGATCCTCGAGGCGGCCGCTGAGGAGAACATGCTGGAGGACATAGGCCTGACGCCGGAATCCGGCACCGAGGAGCTCCAGCAGAGCATCTGGAAGCTCCACGACCTCGTCACGGAGGCGAAGGACGCCCTCGTTAGGGACGGGCTGCACATACTGGGGCGCGTGCCCGAAGGCGAGCTGATGACCGAGGCGGTATACTCCCTCACCAGGCTCTCAAACGGAGACGTCCCCTCGCTCAGGGATGCCGTCGCGGAATCCATGGGGAAGACCACGGACGAGGCGTTGGACGAGGCGGACGCCATGACTTTCACCCTGATAGATCGCATCCGCTCGCTGGGCTTCGACAGGGAGGCGTCGGAATCCGCCTGCAGGGAGACGATCCCGGGTGCCACCGACGCGCTCCTGAGGGCTGTAGGGTTCGTATGCGACAGGGTGCATCCAGCGCTGGAGGGCACCGCGGGGGAGATCGGCTCTGTGATGGAAGCCCTCTCCGGGGGATACGTCCTGCCGGGGCCGTCCGGGGCGCCCACCCGCGGAGGGGTACACATCCTGCCGACAGGTCGCAACTACTACGGCCTCGATCCGGACACGATCCCCACCCGTTCCGCCTGGGAGGTGGGGAAGCGCATGGCGGACCAGATGATAGAGCGCCATATCGAGGACAAGGGGGGCTATCCAAGGGAGATCGGGTTCATAATCTGGGCCACCGACACCTTCAAGAGCGGGGGAGACGACGTCGCCTACATCCTCTGGCTGATGGGGGTCAGGCCGGTCTGGTCTCCCGACGGCCCCCAGGTGACCGGGCTGGAGACGGTTCCGCTGGAAGAGCTGGGGCGCCCCAGGGTGGACGTCACGGTCCGCATCACCGGCCTGTTCAGGGACGCCTTCCCTAACCTCATAGACCTGCTAGACGACGCCGCGAAGATGGTCATGGGCCTGGACGAGTCCGACGAGGACAACGCCATGGCGGCTAACCTCAGGAGGGACATCGCCGAGCGCATGGTAGAGGGGGTCCCGGACGACGAGGCCAGGAAGCGCTCCTCGGTCAGGATATTCGGATGCCCGCCGGGAGCGTACGGCCCCGGGGTCAACCACCTGATCGAGTCCAGCAAGTGGAAGACGGTGAAGGACCTGGCCGACTCCTACGTGTCGTGGGGCAGCTACGCCTACGGTAGAGGGTTCTCCGGAGTGTCCATGAAGGACGAGTTCGTGAGGAGGTTCTCCAAGGTCAGCGCCACGGTGAAGAACATGCCGGACAGGGAGATAGACCTCCTGGACATAGACGACGTGTACGGGTACCTGGGCGGGATGAACGCTTTCGTGAAGGCCTACGGAAACCCCGACGCCGTCTCGTACATGGGGGACGGCTCCGACCCGGACAAGACCAGGCTGAGGAGCCTCGGCGAGGAGATGAGGTTCGTCTTCCGCAGCAAGCTCCTGAACCCGAAGTACATAGAGGGGATGAAGAGGCACGGATACCGCGGCGCGGCAGAGATGGTCAACGTCATCGAGCACGCGTTCGGCATGGACGCCACCTCGGACGTCATGGACAAGTGGATGTACGACGGCATCGCGGACAAGTACCTCTTCGACAGGAGCACCTGGGAGTGGATGGAGCGCGAGAACCCGTACGCCACAGCGGAGATCCTCGACCGCCTCGAGGAGGCCATATCCCGCGGGATGTGGGACGCCGACGACGACACCAGGCGTAAGCTGGAAGAGCTATGGGAAGAGGCCGAGGAAAGGCTGGAGGACCTCACCGACTGTCCGTGACGAACACAGATAAATGGACGATTAATCCTATTCCACTTCGAAATGAAAGCAGTCTGCATATCGATAGGCGCCAACCACGGCCATGTCATGGACAACGCAGCCAAGAGCCTCCGCGACGAGGGCTACGACGTGGAGGTCGTCGGCGCCGACTCCTGCGACATGGACGCCGACGTGCTGTTCAACGAGAGGATCCTCGGAGAGGTGAAGAGCAGCGACGTCGTGTTCGTGAGGGTCCACGGGGACGTCACCTTCTTCAAGAGGTTCTCCAAGCTGGAGCAGACGGTTTCGTCCTGCGGGGTGAGCACGTATCTGATGTGCGACAGCGAGGTCCGGGTCACCGACGAGCACAGGCACCTCTTCCTAGGGACGGACGAGGACTTCGACCTCATAACGAGGTTCATGGCCTCCGGCGGGGACGAGAACAACAGGTCCCTGCTTCTCTGGGCGCTGAAGGCCTTCGACGGAGCCGACGTCGAGATACCCGAGCCGGTCCTCCTGCCCGCCCAGGGGGCATACACCCTGGAGCACAGGCTGCTGGACATAGACGAGGCGCTGGCTTCGATGAGGGGCGACCGGCCCAAGGTATGCGTCCTCTTCCACCAGAGGTTCTGGGTGGACGGCAACTGCGGGGGCGTGGACGGGATGCTGAAGGCCCTGGAGGAGCGCGGAGCCGATGCGATCGGCGTCTTCACGATGACGTATCCCGACGACGCCATCGGGGCGATCGGGATAGGGGCGCTCGTCGACAGGCACCTCCTGAAGGACGGGAGGCCGCTGGTGGACTGCGTCGTGCAGACCATGGGCTTCTCCCAGACGATGAGGCCGAAGGCGGGCGTGTTCGAGCAGACCTGCGACGACGACCTGTTCGCCAGGCTGGGAGTCCCCGTGATCCAGGCGATACACCTGTACGGCCCGGCAAAGAAGTGGAGGGACAGCATATACGGCCTCACCGGGTCCGAGATAGCCGGCGCTGTGGTGAGCACGGAGTACGACGGGCAGATAATCACCGTCCCGATAGCCGGGTACGAGGTGGAGGACGACGGGCGCCGCAGGTACAGGCCGCTGGAGGACAGGTGCCGCATGGTGGCGGACGCCGCGTTCATGTGGGCGAGCCTCAGGAGGAAGCCCGAATCGGAGAAGAGGGCGGCGATACTGCTTTACATGTACCCGCCGAGGAACGACCTCGCCGGAGGGGCGTCCGGGCTGGACACCCTGGAGAGCGTGGCCAGGCTCCTAGGGTCCATGGCCGAGAGGGGATACCGGCTGGACTGGGTCCCCGCTGACGGGAGGGAGCTGGCCGACAGGCTTCTGGCCGGCGTCACGAACGACAACGCCTGGCTCTCCGACCAGGAGCTGAGGCGGAGGGCCGAGGTGCGGGCGAAGGCTTCCGACTACCAGGGATGGCTGTCCGAGGAGCCCGATGCCATACGCGATGCTCTGGAGGAAGGCTGGGGGGACGCCCCGGGCGACGTCCACGTGCTGGACGGGGACTTCCTGGTCCCGGGGCTGGTGAACGGCAACGTCTTCGTGGGATTCCAGCCGGACCGCGGGAAGTGCGACTCGTCGGCATACCACGACCCTGAGCTTGCTCCGCCGCACCAGTACCTGGCGTTCTACAGGTGGCTCAAGCGCGTGTTCCGCGCCGACGCCGTGATACATGTCGGGACACACGGGACCCAGGAGTGGCTCCCGGGGAAGAGCGTGGGGCTGTCCAGGAAGTGCTTCCCGGACGCGGTCCTGGACTCTCTGCCCGACATCTACCCGTACATCATAGACAACCCCGGGGAGGGCATGCAGGCCAAGCGCAGGGGCTATGCGGCGGTCGTCACGCACATGATCCCTGCGATGACCCGGGCCGAGGCCTACGACGAGATATCAGAGCTGGAGTCCGCTCTGCAGCTCAGGATGCGCGCTAAGGCCACCAACATGGAGGAGAGCGTCCGGAACGCGGAGCAGAGGATCTACGACATCGTCAAGGCCATGGACCTGTTCTCGGACCTGGGCATAGAAGACTCCCTGGAAGGGGTGGCGGAGCGGATAGAGGACGTCTACGACTACGTAGTCGAGGTGAAGGACGCCCTGATCGCCGACGGGCTACACGTCCTCGGTAAGGCGCCCGAGGGGGACCTCCTCAAGGAGGCCGTCTACAGCATGGTGAGGGTCTCCAACGGCGATGTGCAGTCCATCAGGAGCGCCGTGGCGGAGGACATGGGCCTCGACTTCCAGAGCGCCCTCCAGGACCCTTCCGGCACCACAGGCGGCCGTCTGAACGGGGACATAGTGGACGAGGTCGACGCCGAGTGCCGCAGGATAATAGGGCTCCTCGTAGACGGGAAGGACGTCGCTCTCGGACCCCATGTAGCGCCCGTGGCGGAATTCGTCAGAGGCTTCCTGATCCCGGCGATAGGAAGGACCGGCGACGAGATAGGCAGCATCCTTAAGGCCCTGGACGGAGGGTTCGTGGAGCCGGGGCCGTCAGGTTGCCCCACCCGCGGGAGGGCCAGGGTGCTCCCTACAGGACGCAACTTCTATTCCATAGACCCGGATGGGATACCCTGGGCGTCCAGCTGGGAGATCGGCCGCAGGATGGCCGACCAGATGATCGAGAGGTACGTGGAGTCCAACGGGGCGTATCCCAGGGCTGCCGGGGTGGTCGTCTGGGCCACCGACACCATGAGGACCGGCGGGGACGACATCTCGTACGTCCTCTGGCTGATGGGACTCCGTCCGCTCTGGACCGAGTTCGGCGGAAGGGTCACGGGCCTCGAGGTGGTGCCGCTTCAGGAGCTGGGCCGCCCCAGGGTGGACGTGACGCTGAGGATAAGCGGGCTCTTCCGCGACGCGTTCCCGAACCTGGTCCAGCTGATAGACGAGGGGGTGAGGACGATCTCGCAGCTGGACGAGTCCGACGAGGACAACGCCCTCGCGGCCAACCTAAGAAAGGACGTGCTGGAGGCCGTCCTCTCCGGGATTCCCGAGGACCAGGCCAGGAGGGACGCCCAGATCAGAGTCTTCGGGGACGCTCCGGGCAGCTACGGGTGCGGGGTGAACACCCTGATAACCAACGGCAGGTGGAAGACGGTGGAGGACCTGGGAGGCTCCTACATCGACCACGGGTGCTTCGGCTACGGGAAAGGATATGACGGGAGGCCGATGCCCGGGCTCTTCAGGAAGAGGATGGGGCAGCTGGACGTGGCCGTCAAGAACCACAACAACAGGGAGGTCGACCTGTTCGACATGGACGACGACTACGACTTCCTGGGAGGCATGCTGGCCGCCGTCAAGGCATCGGGCGGTTCCGCCGAGGCCTTCATGGGCGACTCCTCCGACACCGAGAACCTCAAGTCCAGGACGCTCCACGAGGAGTGCTCGTTCGTGTTCCGCAGCAAGGTCAACAACCCCAAGTGGCTGGAAGGACTCAAGAGGCACGGATACAGGGGGGCGCAGGACGTCTCCCAGCTGTTCGACTACGTGATGGGATGGAGCGCCACCTCCGGGGTCATCGACGGGTGGATGTATGAGTCCCTGGCCGAGAGGTTCGTCCTGGACGAGCCCACGAGGGAGTGGGTCATGAGGGAGAACCCTTACGCCATGATGAACATGCTGGAGCGCCTGGAGGAGGCCGTCTGCAGGGGCCTTTGGGACGCCGACGAGGAGATGAGGGAGAAGCTGGACTCGCTCGCCGGAGAGATCGAGGGGAGGCTGGAGGACCTCACGGACCGCTGAAGCCTCCCTCGCGGGTCATTCGAAGTCCGTCTCGACGACGCCGCTGGACGTCTCTAGGATCTTCTTTATCCTTCTCTGGCCGTCGTCGAGGACCTTCTTGCAGTGGTTCCTGAGGATCACCGCTTTCTCGTAGATCTCCAGGCTCTGGTCCAGGTCGGTCCCTCCGGCCTCCAGCTTCTCAACCAGCGACTCGAGCTGCTGGATGCTCTCTTCGAAGGACATCTTGCCGACCTCTTCGGCGAATCTCGCGCTCTCTTCCTCGTTCATCTCTTCATCTCCTTTTCTTTAACTTCTGCGACGGCCGACCCGTCCCTCATGTGGATGGTGACCATGTCCCCTTTCGACATCGATCCCGCCGAGGTGAGGACGTCCCCTTCGGCGGATGTTATGAACCCATAGCCTCTGCTGAGGACGTTCAGGGGGTTCAGCCCCTCCAGGTTCCTAGAAGCGGTCTCCAGGGAGGACGCGAGCCTTTCCGCGATGCCTTCCATCGCCTTGTCCGGCCTGGAGCCGATCGCGACCATGCGCATGTCGCACCCCTTCATCTTATCAGCAGCCTTGGACGCTATCTTGTCGAGCATCGAGTCCAGGGCCAGCCTCTTCCCGTCCATGTCCGACATTATCGCCTCGGGCATGATCCTGGCCGCCGACAGCCCGTACCTGGACGAGGCCGCGTCCGAGACCGACCTGAGCGCCCTGGCGGCCCTGGAAGACAGATCCTCGAGGTACCCTGACTTGTGCTCCATCCACTGCTCCGTGCGCCCCGACGACATCCTGCTGGAGGCCATTTCCACGCGGTTGCCCGCCCTCTCCATGACAAGGGACATGGCTTTGTTCGACCTCTCGGACAGGTCGTCGACCTGCATGACCCTGATGTACATCTCGTTCATCACCGTGCTCAGGGACACCCTCTTCCCGAGGTTCTCCAGGCGGTCCTCCATGGACCTGGAAACGGACTCCAGCGTCTTCGTGGCCCGGAGCATCATCGACTCCACATCAGAGACGACCTCTGTTCTGTCCCTGAGGATCAGGGCGGCCGCCCCTGTTGGGGTGGGGGCGCGCAGGTCGGCGGAGAAGTCGGCGATCGTGAAGTCCGTCTCGTGCCCCACGGCCGATACCACAGGCGTCTTGGAGGCGACGATGGCCCTGGCGACGATCTCCTCGTTGAACGGCCACAGGTCCTCTAGGGACCCTCCGCCTCTGGCGACGATGATCACGTCCACGCCGAAGCGGTTTAGCAGCTCTATCCCTGCGACAATGGTCTTGGCCGCTCCTTCTCCCTGGACCTGCGAAGGCGCGAGGAAGATGTCGGCCGGGAACCTGTTGGCCGACGTGGTTATTATGTCGTGTATGACTGCGCCGCTCTCCGACGTCACGACCCCTATCCTGCGGGGGTACAGCGGCATCTTGCGCTTCCTGGACTCGTCGAACAGCCCCTCTTCCTTCAGCCTGCTCTTCAGCTCTTCGAACTTTATGTAGAGGTCGCCGATCCCGGAGCGCCTCATCGTCTCGACGACGAACTGGTACTTCCCTGTCTGGGGGTAGACGTCCGCGCTTCCGAAAGCCTCGACCTTGTCCCCGTCCCTGGGCTCGAAGGTCATGTTCTGGCGGCTCCTTGCGAATAGGACGGCTGCCACGGCCCCGGTCGGGTCCTTGAGGGTGAAATAATAGTGTCCCGACGCATACTTTTTGATCCCGGAGATCTCTCCGGAGACCCAGATGTTAGTGACGCTGGCATGCTTCAGCAGGGTCTTCACCCTGTTGTTGAGCTGCGTAACGGTCATCGTCTCGGACATCGGCCGGCAATGTCCTTCTCGTTTTAATATCTGTATGCTCGCAGGGACTGGCGATGGCTGGGCGGCTGCGGAACAGTAAAAACCCAAGTAGCGGATGTCGGGAAGGATGAGCTGGATCGGAGACAAGGCGGACGCTTACTTCGGCATAAGCGAGAGGGGGTCGACCCTCTCCGCGGAGATCAGAGGGGGCGCCATCACGTTCCTGTCGATGTCGTACATACTGGTCGTGAACCCTTACATCCTGGGGCCTGCGGCCGAGGGGTATACATTCAGCCAGCTCTTCACCGCCACCGCTCTCGCGTCGATAGTCGCATGCGTCCTCATGGGGGTCTATTCCAGGTTCCCCATGGCCCTCGCACCCGGCATGGGCGTCAACGCGTTCCTTTCCTACACCATCTGCCTCGGCATGGGGTTCTCCTTCGAGCAGGGCCTCATGGTGGTGCTCATATCCGGGGCATTGTTCTTCCTGATAACGGTGACCGGTCTGAGGGCTAGGATCATCGACGCCATTCCCGTGTCGATGAAGCTGGCCATAACCGCGGGGATAGGGCTTTTCATATCCATAATCGGGCTGTTCAACTCCGGGATCATATCCCACGGAGCCGCCTCGGCGCTGAGCTTCGGCGTGCTCTCCGACCCCGGGATCCTGCTTTCGATATTCTGCTTAGTCGTGACGGTCGCCCTGTGGTTCAGGGGGCACTGGTTCGCGGTCATCGGAGGGATGGCGTCCGCCTGGGTTCTCGGCATGTGCCTCACTGCTTGCGGCATAGGCTCCGAGTACGGCCTTCTGCCGGCTCTGGATGATGGCGGGATGGTTTCCCCACCTGACTTCGCTCTCTTCGGGAAGGTCTTCACCGAGTTCTCGTTCATAGAGGGAGGGATGCTCGTGCCGTTCATAGCTGCCGTGGTGTCGCTGTTCGTGGTAGACATGTTCGACACCACCGGCACTCTCATAGGAGTGGGCAGCGCCGCAGGGATGGTCGACGGCGAGGGGAGGATCGCCGGCGGCGACAGGGCCATGGTCAGCGACGCCGTCGGTTCTGTCGTCGGCGCCGTTTGTGGCACGTGCACCACCACTTCGTTCGTGGAGTCCGTCACGGGGATAGAGTCGGGGGCCCGCACCGGGATCCTTCCGCTCGTAGTCGCGACTCTATTCGCGGCGTCCTTCCTGATCTCCGGCTTCTTCGCCACTTTCACTAGCGCCTGCACCGTGGGGGCGCTGGTCCTAGTGGGGATACTGATGATCAAGAACGTGGTGGACATCGACTGGAGGGACCCGGTAGTCTGTGCCTCGTCGTTCCTGACGATATTCATGATGGGTTTCACCGGGTCGATCACCAACGGGATCGCAATAGGGGTCTTCGTCTACACCGCAGGGGCGCTCCTCACCGGCAGAAAGGGGGAGGTCTCGGGCGTCATGTACGTACTGACGGCGGTGTTCCTGCTATATTTCGTGATAATCTACGGCGCTATACCCAACGGATGGGTGTGACCGTCTTCCGAAGTCGCCCTCGGATTCCTCGAATCTCTCGAAGGAGGCCAAGGCCGTAAGACATGTACATTCGCCGGGCAGGCCCCTCGTTCTGCGAACAGCGTCTGGCACAGACCCACGCTTATCTATCAGAACAGCGGTCAAGGGCCATGAACATGGACGAGCTGAGGTCCAGGATGTCCGAGGACGTGCTGGAGTACGCCGACAGAGTCATGGCGATGTACGAGGCGCCTTTCGCAAGGGCTATGGGTATAGAGATAGAGAGCGTCGAGAGGGACCGCGTGGTCTGCTCGATGGTCCTGACCTCGACGATGATGAACAGCATGGGCAGAGGCCACGGCGCCGCCGTCTACGCCTTGATCGACCACGCCTTCGCGATAGCGACGAACCTGGCGGCCGACGGCACCGGCCAGAGCACCGAGGTGAAGTTCTACAGGCCCGCTTCCGGCAGGCTCACAGCCGAAGCAGTCCCGGTGAACAGGTCCCGCTCCCTGGAGATCTACGAGGTCAGGGTGCTCTCCGAAGAGAGGAAGCTGATAGCCTCCGCCGTCTGCACTTCGTTCATGCTCAGGAAGCGAGGGCCCTCTGCAGGGCTCAGCTTCCGATGCGCTCTATAATCGGCTTCTTCTCCGGGGGCTCTTCGATGCCTACCAGCAGGAACTGCTCCCAGAGGTACCATTTATCGTCTTCGCCTTTACGGAGGTTTATCTTCCTGGGGCTCTCCGCGCCGCCGGACTTGAGGTTGAGCGTCGCATGCCCCTTGGTCACATAGGACAGCTGGTCGTCAGAGACCCTTACGGTGTACGGCTCTTCCGGGGTGTATCCGTTCACGGGGGTCGCTCCGTCGAAATACGATCTCGGCACGTAGCTCTGCGCCTGGAAATGGTCGGCTATAAGGTGCTTCTCCACGTTGTTCATGGGACGGGATTCCCCCCTCAGGAAGTCCAGCATGGCGAAGCACAGGTCCTTGTCCTTGGGATACACGCACAGTGCCAGCACCGTTAGCGCAGCGGTGTCGAAGGGCGTGGAGAGCTCGGCTTGAGGCAGGGAGGTGAAGTCTTCAAGAGTCTCAGGAATGCGGTCGAAGACGACATCGACTTCTTTAGTCTCTGTCTGAGCCGTTTTAGAGACGTCGCTGACCACATTTTTGATGTTTTCAAGCAAACCCATTTTACGTTCTCCCGTTCTCAGACAGGGATGCATCGCTCATTTAAATATATAGTTGTAGAAGGCGTCACGCACATCCCCGATGAGGCTGCGTCCCTGATCCGGGATGATGTCTGTGCCGCATATCCTGGTGTCGATCCCGTCGACCCTGAAATCGACCGAGACGAACGGCGCGTCATGTATAATCATGTCGCTCGTCTCAAGCTCCCCGTATCCTCTGACGCCGGCTCCCTTGTAGATGCGAAGGATCTCCTCGAACAGCTCTTCGGAAGGCTCCATCTCGCCGGAGGACTCCTCGTGGTCGAACGACCTGCGATACCTGTAAGTGAGCTTCTTCTCTCCGGACTCCCGCCTGACCAGGCTGTACTCCTCGCGGATCCCCAGCATCCCTCCGCTGCACAGGTAGCTGCAGGAGAACACTATGCGGTCGAAGCTCCCATATCTCCTTGCCTCTGTTCTCGGTTCTTCTGGGGGCTTCTTGAACCCCAGGCGCTCCATCAGGGTCATATCTCTATGAAGAACAGAGGTTTGACGTCTGATTTGAAGAGGTAGTACAGCACGAGTATCCCGAACACCAGCGGGATTATCCCGAACGGGAACGGGACTGCCAGAAACGTCATAGCGATGCTTGCTACGGAGACCGCTATTCCTGCGTACCATGCCGCTTTCATGAGCTTCCTGCATCCGAACGCCACGAACACGAACGCGATTCCCGCTATCGTCAGCGGATAGAAGGCCAGGAAGCCCATGAGCACGTCGATGGACCCGGACACCAGGCACAGCGCGCACAGCGCCTTCAGGTCTTTGTATTCGGCTTCTTCCATGAGCCGAAATTTGCATTTTATGGTTAAATATGTCGCCTTCCGCCCGCTCGCTCATCCCTCTCGCGGCCGGCCTCGTCGCAGCTCTTGGTGTATTCCCCATGCAGCTTCTTCATGTACCTCTTCTCGAAGAATACCGATATCGCCTTGAACGCGCCATGCCTCAGCACGACCAGCTCGGAGAAGAACCAGACGACGAGGATGCCTCCAAGCACGGCGTAGTATTCCGGAGGGAAGATCACCAGGTCCACTATGTTGACCATTATCCAGGGGAACCAGTAGTATCCAGCGAAGAGGACCAGGGCGAGGAGGGCTATCACGAACAGAGGGACCAGGCTCCTGTTGGTCCTCCCGTCGACCGAGAGGGCCTTGTGGCGCGGACAGATGAGGAAGATCTGCGCCATTCCAGCCAAGGTCGCGAACAGCACCAGGGACGACCTGGAGCAGATCTCCTCCAGCCCCGACCCTGACCAGGAGAGATGTGCTATCAGGTCTTCCGTAGAATCGAAGTCCGAGACGGATGCCAGCCAGTCCAGGTCCGGTTTCAGAACGCCCTCGCTGACCGCGATCCAGGTGACGGCGTACGTCAGCAGGCCGAAGAGGGCTATGTAAAGGGCGGACGGGATGGCGAACCTGAGGACTTCCGGCAGTATGAGGCCCTTGTTGTTGTCCGGCTTCGCGAACAGGGTCATGAAGAAGGCCATGACGGACACCGAGAAGAACGCGTAGAACGTGTTCTGGATGGGCACTAGGGGTATGTTCCCGAGCACGAGGTATATCGTGACGAACATGACCGCCAGGGCGAAGTTCCTGGTCAGGTATAGCTTCAGGATGTCCCTCATCCCGGAGATCGTCTTGCGGCCTTCCACCAGGGCGCTGGGAAGGGCGGAGAACGCGTCGTCGACCAGGACCATGTCCGCAACCCCTCTCGCGGCGTTAGACCCGCTCTCGAGAGCGACGCCGACCTGGGCGGCCTTGAGGGACCTGACGTCGTTCACCCCGTCTCCGATCATCGCCACGTAGCGCCCGTTCTTCTTCAGGATCTCCACGACCTGCTCCTTGTCGTCAGGCCTCATCCTTCCGAATATGTTGGACTCCAGCACCGCGCGCTCCTTCTCTACGCCGGAAAGCGCGTCAAGCTGGGCGCCGGTGATGAGCCTCCTCTCGCCGGGTATGTTGGCCAGGGAGAACATGGCGTCCACCGTGGCCGGGTCGTCTCCGGATATCACCTTCAGGTCCATCCCGTTCTCCAGGAACACGCCTATGGTCTCCCTGCAGTCGGGCCTTATCTCGTCCCTGATGGACACCTCCATCACAGGGGAGAGGCGCGGTATGGCGGGCTCCCCGTCCGAGTACAGCGGGCCGCTCCCCCTGCACACGACAACCGTGCGGAGGCCTTTCCTGGATTCTTCGGATATTATCCCGGAGACCTCTTCCGCCCTGTCGCAATGCGGGCCGAGGACGCTCCATGCGCCCATGAGGAGGACGTGCTCCTCGCCGCCGTCTCTGACCCTCACGGCGCTGTACTTCCTCTTGGAAGTGAACTGCACCTCCTCCAGGAGCTCGCAGGGGGTCTCCCCGAACTTCTCCAGCAGAGTGATGACGGTTTTGTTCTTGCTCCCGGTGGCCGTCGCCAGCATCGACACCAGGCGCCCGGCGCCGTCCTCGAACTCGACGGAGGACTCGTACCTCAGCCTGTTCGTGGTTATGGTCCCGGTCTTGTCCATGCACACGGTGTCGACGTGGCTCAGGGACTCGACGGAGTTGGAGTTCTGCAGGAGCACCCCCTTGTCGGCCATCCTGACCGCCGCGATCATGTACGTGAGCGTGATCAGCAGGAACAGGGCTATAGGCACGATGTCCAGGCAGACGACGAACAGCTCCAGGGTGTGCTCCCACGTGTTGTTCCTGATGAGCAGCTCCATGACGAGCGATATCGCCATCAGGACCCCTGCTATGGCCATGAGTATCTCCGTTATGGAGGACGTCTCCAGCTCCAAGGGGGTCTTCTTGACGGTCATCTTCTTGGCGCTGTGCAGGAGCTTCGAGGCGTAGGAGTCGTCCCCGAAGGCGGTGACCCTGTAGTAGCCTTCCCCCGCGATGCACACGGACCCGGAGAGTATCTGGTCCCCGGCCTCCTTCCTGACGCTGCTGGACTCCCCGGTCAGGAGCGACTCGTCCATCTCCAGGGACCTGCATTCAAGGAGCTCGCCGTCCACCAGGGCCTGGTCTCCGGAGCGCAGAACGACCACGTCGTTGCGCACTATCTCGTCGTGCCGGACCGTCCTCTCCGCGTCGTCGCGAAGCACGGTGGCCTTAGGACGGGTGAGAAGGGCTATCTTGTCCAGCCTGCGCTTGGCGCGCATCTCCTGGATCGTCGAGATGAATATGTTGACGATTATGATGCCGGTGGCCGATACGGCGCTGATGGCGTTCCCGCAGAGCAGAAGCAGGGCCCCCAGCAGGAAGAGGATGCAGTTGAACGGGGTCAGGGCGTTCTTTAACAGTATCTGCGTGTACGTTCTTCCGGTCCTGACCTCGGAGTCGTTGGCGTGGCCCGCCTCGATCTCCCGTCTGACCTCTTCCTGCGTGAGGCCTTTCATGCCGTTCGCGATTCTTTCTTTGCTTATATATCAGACGATGCCGAGCCGTCACGGACCCAGCCTTTCGGCTATCCTCTCCCTTATCCGGTCGAGAGGCAGGGGGTCGAACACCACCGAGCGTCCCTGCGAGACGTAGTCTATGAAGCAAATCGCCCTCCGCCCTCCGTAGAACCCGGAAGCGGAATGGGCGTACACGGAGAGCTGCAGCCTGTACTCGTCCTCGAAGCGGTCGACCTCGTCGGTCTTGTAGTCGTGGACCTCCACTCTGTCCGGGTATATCGCCAGCAGGTCGATCTGGCCTCTGAGGGTCACGTCCAGGTCGTTGAACGGCAGCCCGCACTCCTTCTCCGCGTACCTCAGGTCCGCATCAGAGGTGGAATCCAGGACCTTTCTGATCTCCGCGTGCTCCGGGAGGTCCCGCTCCAAGGGGAGCTCGAGGAACATCCTCTCCGCGTCCTCGTGGACGTCTATGCCGTACTGCATCCCCTTGCTGCAGAACTCGTCGCAGCCTTCGGAGGCCTCCCACCCGTCGCCGGTGCTCAGATGCAGGATGTCGTGCACCCCGAGCTTCTTCCTGCGGGCCTTGTACCCGCCCACGTCCGGCTTCTGGACCTTGCCCTCGCCGGAGGTCCCTGGCGGGGAGGGCACGTCGCGTATCTCCTTTTCCTTGCCCCGGGACAGGTCCTTCATGAACTGCGACGGGCGGCCGGAGATCACCGTCACGTACTGCTTGGCGCGGGACAGGGCGACGAACATAAGGCGCCTCTCCTCGCTGTAGTCCTTGATCGGCACCTCCTTCGCGAGAGCGGTCCTCCAGGATCTGCAGAGCTTGGAGTAATTGCCGAACCTTCCGACGCACATGGCGCATCTGACGCCGTACAGCTCGTCGTACAGCAGCTGGCTTCTGCTCTTCACCACCGGAGGGGTGATGAAGGTGTCTATGTAGGGGACGATCACCGCAGGGTATTCCAGGCCCTTTGACTTGTGCATGGTCATTATGGTGATCGCGTCGTGGTCTATGGAGGCCTCCACGGTGTACGAGGTCTCGTTCCTGATGTCGTCGTCGATCAGCATCGCCAGGTCCGACAGGGTCATGAGCGAGCTGCGGTGGGCCTGGGAGAGGATCGTTATTATCGCATGGGTTATGTCGTTGTCCAGGCCGTAGAAGGAGTAGAGATGGGTCAGGAGGTCGGTCACCCTGCGCCTCTTCCTGTAGAGCTCCTTCCTCTGGGCGTCGATCTCAGGGGGTATGGCTCCGTAGTCGCTCTTCACCCTTTTTATGGCGGTGAGCGGGTACCCGAGGTCCGCCATGATCGTGGCGTAGCCGGCCTCGTCCCTCTCGTTGTTGACGTAGCGCAGCCAGGCCAGGGCCAGCTTCCCCTCTCTGGTGGACATGACCTGGATGTCCCCTTGGAGGTACGCAGGAATCCCTTCCGCCTCGGCGGCCTCCAGGACCTTGCGGCAGCATCTCACGGACCTGCATATGACCGCTATGTCCTTGAGCCCGACGGGCCTGGAGGTCTCCCCTTCGGCCACCCAGTATCTCCCCGACCAGAGGTACTCCCGGACGCACCTGATGACGTCCAGGGCCTCGTCGTCCTTGCTCGACAGCACGTACCTGACCTCCGTGGAGCTCTCGTCGAGGTCGGTCCTCCCCTGCTTCAGCCTGACCACGTTCTTCGCCAGGTAGTCCCCGTCGATGCTGTCGTCCTCTGATGTCCCTTTGATCCAGAGGCATCTGAACGACTCGTCGATCACCAGCTGGGAGGAGCGGTAGTTGACGTCCAGGGGTATCCTCTCCGTCTCCGGGATGCTGTAGCGGACCCTGGCGACGTCGTCGTTGAGGAACCTCCTGAACATTACCGTCCTGCTCTCGAAGTCGGTGATGTTCTCCGTGGAGACGTACCTGAAGCCGTAGATGCCCTGCTTCCAGTCCCCGACGACGCAGAGGTTGGGCTCCGAGAGGATCATGAGGCTGATCATCAGCTGGTTGGCGTTCGTGTCCTGGAACTCGTCTATCATCAGATACCTGAACCTGTTCTCGCTCCTGGCCTTCTCGTCGTCGTAGAGCAGCACGAAGGCGAACAGTGCGTTCAGGCCGAACGTGAGGCGGTTGTCCGCTATGCTCCTGCGGATGAAGGCGATGTACAGGTCGTGGATGTAGCGGAGGAGCTCCTCGCGGTCCGCGCGCGCGGCAGATTCCAGGACCTCCTCGGACAGCTGCATGAGGTCCAGGTCGGGGAAGTCGTTCCCGCGCTCCCCTTGCTCGATCTTCGCCAGGACGTCCTTGGCTACGGAATCTGACAGCCCGTTCTTCTTGACCTTGGGCTTGTTGAGCTCGCGGAGCCCTGCCAGAAGGGCGTCGGCGTCCCCTTCGAGGGCCTTTCCCGCGTCTATGCCGAACCATCCCTTCCTGAGTGGGATTATGCCCCTGGACATGAGCCTCTGGATCAGGCTCTCCACGTCGTCAGACCTCTGGGAGAGTATGATGGCGGAGTTCCCGTAGTCCTCCCCGCGGTCGTTGTTGAAGGAGTCGAAGAACCTCTCGAAGTACTGCTTGTTCAGGGTCTCGTTGGTCTCCATGCGCGCGGAGCGGGAGAGCCTCTCCTTGAACCCGAAGAAGTCGCTGACCTTCTCTGCGAACTCCATCACGACGGACAGGCAGAACGCGTCGAACGTCATCGTCCTGACGTCCTTGCACAGCCTGGACTTGCCCATGGACATCAGCTTGGCCTTGATGCGCTCCTCCATCTCCTGGGAAGCGTTGTTCGTGAACGTCAGCAGCAGGACCTCCTCCGGCCTGACGTCCGGCTTGGAGATTATGTTGACGTAGCGCTGCACTATGGTGTGGGTCTTCCCCGTCCCAGGCCCTGCGTCCACCACCAGGAACCCCTCCAGGCGCTCGGCGATCCTCGCCTGGGCCTCGTTGAGCCCGCTCATGCTTCCCCCTCCTCCTGGCTCTCGTCGACGCTGACGATCTCCGCGGTGCAGAAGGGGAAGTACGCGCAGTCCTTGCAATTGCCTTTGGGCTCGGCGGGGAAGCTGGTGCACGCGTACTCCACGGCCTCGTCGTGCATCCTGTCGAGCATGTCGTGGAACTCGTTGCAGGCTTCCTGGGATATCTCTACCGCGTCCTCGCTGCAGACCATGAGGTTACGGAGCTCCTTCGCGATCTTCCCTATGGCCGCTCCCGCGTCCTTCCTGTTCGTCTTGCCGTCTTTGAGGCCGACGGCCTGCAGAACCGCCGCCATTATCTTCTCGTCTTCCTTCCATCTGGAAGGGGGGGTGCCCATCCATGACTTGGATATGGCATCCAGCACGGCGTCGATGTTCTCCTTGAACTTGATGGAAAGCGTAAACTCCAGGTTCCTCCTCAGAGTCTCGTTTCCTACGATGGCGTCCGACAGGTTCTCCTCCAGTATCCTGACGCTCACGACGCTCCTGCGCACGTCGTAGCCGTCCTCCAGCGACTCAGTGTCGTTGGCCAGGGCGTAGAACAGCTCCATCTCGCCCTTTCCGCCTGCCTCTTTCGAGAGGAGCGTGTACAGTATCGGCTGGAACTCCGGGAACCTGCTGGGCTTGTCCGCGCTCATGGCCTCGCAGACCTCCCTCCCGGTGTGGGCCTTCCCCGTCTTGTAGTCCAGGACCAGGCCGTCGGAGACCGCGTCGAACTTCCCGAACATGGGGTGCTTGAAGGAGCTGGTCCCGACCTCGCTGGCGCTGCTCCAGTACTCCAGCCCGTACCTGTCGAAGAACCTGTTGCCGTGCTCCCTGTCGGACGGGCGGTCCAGCGGGACGTCCTCGTCGATCCTCGAGTCGATGTACCTGGCGACGTTGCGCATGGCGCAGGCTATCCTGTCGTGGTCGAGGCCCCTCATCAGGGGCGTCGAAAGGCCGGCGTACCTGTCGGAGACGATGTCTATGAGGTTCTCGAACCCGACCTCCTCCACCACGTCGGGGTAGCACATGTAGAGCTGGGCGAACTCGTGCACCAGCGCGCCGAACTCCGAGTTCTTCTCCTCCGGCATCGGCATTATCTTGTAGAAGAAGTACTTCCTCGGGCAGAAGAAGTAGCTGTTGAACGCGGTCTTGGAGAACTTGCCGACGATCCTGCCGGCGGCGTCCATGCGCTCCTCGCCCCTCTCCGGCCTGACCTCGGGGCTCGGCACGAACCATCTGCCGCTGACAACATTCCCGCACACCTCCCTGAACCTGGCCGCAGGCTTCCCAAGGACCTCGTCCAGGGTCATCGCTGGGCGCGCGGGCTTGCCGTTCTTGGTGGCGTTAACTATGTAGATGCGCCTCTCCCCCTGCTGAAGGAGCGCGGAGAGCCTCATGACGTTCCTGTCGGTCTCGTCCTCCGAGTCGATGTACCTCTTGCCGGCTATCTGGACGTCCCAGGAGTGGTCCATCCCGATGAAGAACACGAGGGGCCGGTCCACGAAGACGGAGTTCTTGCAGTCAGCTATCAGGACCCCTGACTTCTCCTCGATGGGGACCTCCTCGTTGTGGTGGAGGTCGGAGACGTTCTCTACCGCGTAGGCTAGCTTCGACACGAGCTCCGACGTGACATTCTCGTCCCTTATCCCCAGGTCGACTATGACGATCCCGACCTGGATCCTGGCGCGCCTGTCGCACAGCGAGTCCCTGAGCTCACCGAAGGTCATGCCGCGGATGTTGCGCATGAGATCCCTGAGCTCCTGCCCCCTGCTCCTCATGTCCGAGGGCTCCAGCCTCCCCAGGAGGAACCCTTCGACGCCTTTGACGAAGAACCCGTTGTAGTTGGAGAACAGCTCCTTGACGTTCTTGACGCGGAGGGTGTCGTAGGACAGCGCCAGCGCGGCGAACTGCAGGTAGTCGCGTATCTGGGCGAGGTCCCTCACGTCCAGGCGGTTGTAGAAGGGTATGCCTTTCGCATAGAGCGCGGACCTGACCGAGTCGGCGATCTGGCCGCTGGCGTCAAGGACTATGGCGCAGTCCTCCGCGTTGTCGTCCGTTATCAGGTCGGCCACGTTCTCGGCTATCTGCCTGTCGTTGCCGACCTCGTGGATCTCCTCGATGGAGTACTCCTCGCCGTAGCTGAAGATCTCGACGTCCCTGTAGTCCAGTGGGACGAAGTGCTTGTCGAGGTCGTCGAAGAGGTCCACGCCGACGACCGCGACCTCCCCGGGCTGGTGCAGGAAGTAGCTGCTGGCGCTGGCGTCGAACGAGGACATGGCCCTCTCCAGGGTCGGAAGGCTCTCGAAGGAGTCGTACACCTTCCTGGCCGAGGCGGTGGAGAGGTACTTGCGGACGTCGGACGTGTACCTCCTTATCTCGCGGATGTTCATCAGCTCGCCGTGGACTATGCGGAAGTCCAGCCCCGTCTCGTCGCTGATGGCCGTCACCTGGGCGATGTCGCTCATCACCTGCTTCCCGAGGATCTCGGAGGACAGCATCCTTGCGATGTGCTGCGGCGTGACGGCGAACGACCCCACGATGGGCCTGTCCACCCTGGCGTTCAGTGCTGTCATCAGAGCTATGTCGTTGGTGACTACGAGTGAGCAGTCCGAGACCTCCGAATAGATCTCGTCGATTGTCTTCACGCGCCGCATGAGCAGTCATCCTCTTTCGGATATAGTAAATCGACTGTAATACATGCATCATTGGATATCCGAGTTCGGCATATCCCCCTTCATGGACGGCATTTTCGTGGTGGAGATCGCGGAGACCGACCCCAGGGGGCTCCCGTGGGGCAGGGCGGTGCAGGTGGCGGCATGCAGGCTGGACCCGGAGGACGGGTTCTACGAGGCCGTGCTGTCCGACACCGTGATGGTAGATCCGCGGGACCTCGGGAAGGCGGCCCTCGACAGGCTCTCCGACGTCTACGGGATGAGCGCCGAGGCCCTTTATCTGGGGGAGGACGAGCGCATGGTCGCCGACCGCGTCAGGAAGGCCCTGTCGGGCTCGGAGTGCATATCGTTCGACGTCGGGCTGGTCTTCGGAGGGTACCTGAGCTACGAGCCTTGGGACCTCGCCGGAGAGGTCACGCTCTACCCGTCTATTTCCAGGTTCCTTCCGGCCCAGGCCGTTCCTCTGGAGGGGGAAGCGGTCGACCCTCTCGCGAAGGCGTATTCGGCGCTCTGCCCCGGGGATCCTGCGGAGGTAGGCGGAGGGAAGGGGGCCGAGGATAGGGCGCGCATGTCGGCCTCCGTCCTGTCGGCCCTTGTCCGCGCCGGCCTTTTCCGAGGCGGTCAGACCCTCTTCGCCAAGGTGAAGAAGAGGTTCGCGATGTAGAGCAGCGCGTAGAACAGCCAGAACGGTATCGAGAAGATCACGTTCAGTATGGGTATCGAAGAGGAGAGTATCAGGCATGCTACGATGAAAGTCACGATGCCTATGACGAGGAGCGCCAACGCTCCGCGTGACGAGTGGTTCTTGTACAGTATCCCGAGCCCCAGCACTCCGAACAGCCCGGGGACCAGCGCCAGGAGCAGGGCGATGATGCCGCTCTTGTCTCCGGAGCCGGATCCTTTGGGCGATGACCCGCCGCTCTCGCCTGACGAACGCGGTGTCGGGTCGACAACGGGGATCTTCTTGTAGCATTTGGGGCAGGTCAGGGAAGTGGAAGGCACCAGCTCCCCGCAGTAAGGACAGTATCTGTCGGCCATTTCTCAACCTATCCTGGATGTCCGCGAGAGTCGCAGTCCGTTGCTGTCATCGCAGGATGCGGTTAAAAACTTCCTCTCCTCAAGGGCGGTACGTCCCGTCCTTGAACATCTGGACCATGACCCAGGACGCGGCGCGGGCGTCGGAGAGGGCCCTGTGGTCCTGCTTCCCGTGGAGCCCGGCGGGATCCCCCTGGGTTATCTTCTCGTAAGCCACGTCCAGCCTGGGGTACTGGTAGTCGCTGTATCCGCGGGCGTTCGGTATCTTGCACACAGGGGTGGCGGCCTTCATTATGTCCGTGCACTCGTTGAACCACCCTCTCATGCTCCAAGGCTCCTGGTAGAGGTACCTTCCGAGGTCGAACCCGGTGTTGTAGGCGGTCACGTCCTTCCCCTTCAGGAGCCTTCTGACCTCGTCTATCACCTGGGCGGCCGACTTCTTGGCGAAGGCGATGTCGTCCACCGTCAGGTCCGAGTTGCTGAATATCCACGAGTTCAGCAGGCGGTCATCCCACCATCCGACGTCGTAGCCGAGGACAGAGCTGTAGCAGTCCTCCACTGTGCCTCTGCGGAGGCTCACCTTGCATATCCCGACGTCCAGAACGAGGTCCTTCGGCGCGCCGTCGAGCCCTGTGGTCTCCGTGTCAAGCACGTATATCTCGTCCGGCGGGATGTCGTCTAAGGTGAAGGTTGGGCTCATGAGACGGAGATGTTGAGAGGCGTATATATGCTGATTCCGCCGCCGTCGGCTCTCGTTGCTATGTCCCCGGGCTTCTCAGAACGCGTCCTCCGACATGAGGTACGCCAGGCGCGCGCCCCTGTACTCGTTCTTGAGCGCTATGTCGTATCCGGCGCAGGCGAACGACACCCCGGCGTAATGGGCGTTGTCCCACCTTCCGCCGACGGTGATCGAGGACACGCCCTTCTCGGACGCGTTGACGATGTCTCCCGGGTATCTCGGGTCGGTGTAGGCAGACCTGTTCGCGTCGGACGATGTCGGCGCGTCCCACAAGGCGGATTCCGCCGATGTTCCGGATATGACGCGGTGCGCCTCCCCGGTCGCGAATATGTCCGCCCACGTCAGCGTCGTCGGGGGCTGTCCCCTCGCCTCGAGCAGTTTCTCCCCTCCCAGGCAATTCCCTGCGTAGAGGCGCTGCGCCGATGGGGCCTCTCCTGCCACGTACGCGTCGCCGACGAAGATGTTCAGCGACCCCCAGCCGTTCTCTATGAAGAGCTTCGAGGAGGTCCTCCCGTCCTCGGAAGACGTCGCTCCCGACGCGGAGCGGGTCGATTCCGCCGTTCCTGCGAAACCAACGGCATCCGTGCTGCCGGTCACCGCGCAGGACTGGTTGCCTTGGGTGTAGCCGGAGCCCAGCATCACCTGGGAGTTCTTGGAGCCCATGACGGCGTAGCACATCATCTTGTACAGCGTCCACTGGTAGAAGTTCCACTGCTGGTAGTCAGACCTGAGCCCGGCGCCTTCGGCGGGTTCCAGGGCATCTGCCAGGTCCTTGAACTCGTCCACGTCCAGATCGGAGGCCGGGACCCTGCCGCTCTGAGAGACCAGCTTCCCGGGGCCGGCTGCGTCACCGACAACGGTGGCGTACGACTCGTACACCCCGATTCCCAGGTACGGATACACATGGGTTTCGAAGTCGGTCCTGCCTGGGACAGTGCTGGCCGAGTGTGCGTACGGCTTCATGCCGGAGACCTCTCCGTGCCCTTGCGGTGCGTACGAAGGCGACGAGGACAGGTAGAGGACGTTGTACTTGGTCCCTTCGACCAGGTTGCCCTCGGTCTTGCCGGCCACGGCCTTCTCGGAGAGCCAGTACACCGTCGGGACCACCAGCATCGCGTTGTACAGACCAGGGGAGAAGCGATGGCCTGCCAGCGTCCTCGAGAGGTCGGAAGGGTCGAGGATGTAGGCGACGGCCCCGACGGACACGCTCCTCCTCTTCTCGGCGGCATCGTCCGAATCGTACAGAGGGCCGTCGTCCAGGAGGTTTATCGCCGCATAGAACGCGCCGAACGGGCCTTTCCCTGTCTTCACATTGAATTTCCAGGACTCGTTGATGCCCCCCGCCCCATCCGAGGCGCGGTATCTCTGGGACAGGGCGGTGGCCTTGCCGTCCACCATGTGGGACTCGTAGACGTCTATCACGTCCAGGTTGCTCTCGGAGTCGGTGTAAATCGCATACAGGTACCCGTCGTCCGTCGGCCCGCGGTCGTCGTGCGGCATGGCGATCAGGGCTATTGCGACAGCGACGATTGCGACGGGCAAGGTACAGGATATTCATCGCCGTCAGTATCGGCAGGCAGGATATTTTCTTTTATGCGATCCCGGCATGGAAGGCCGGGACACGGATCTCGTCGTCTCTTCCCCAAGGAGGGATGCCGCAGCCGGTGTTTTTATACGCACAGCCCGTTCGGCACCAGCAGCGTGATGAGATACGATAGAGTCGTGAGGGGCACGTTTCTGAGCAGGCCCAACAGGTTCATTGCCAAGTGCCAGGTGGGCGAGGAATTGGTGACCGTCCATGTCAAGAACACCGGCCGCTGCAAGGAGATACTCGTCCCCGGGGCAAGAGTCGTGCTGGAGCGCTCCGACTCCCCTGCCAGGAAGACTCCCTACGACCTCGTGTCCGCATACAAGGGCGACCTTCTGATAAACATAGACTCCCAGGCACCGAACAAGGCGTTCCACGAGTACGTCCTGGAATCAGGCGCGTTCGGCCCGGATCCGGAGGTCTTCCCGGAGCGGACGCATGGTGACTCTCGCTTCGACTTCTATATTGAATCGGGCGGAAGGAGGATCTTCGCCGAGGTGAAAGGGGTGACTTTGGAGAACGACGGCGTATGCATGTTCCCGGACGCCCCTACCGAGCGCGGCCTGAAGCACGTTAGGGGGCTCGAGGAGTGCGTCGAAGAAGGCTACGAAGCCTACCTGGTCCTGGTCGTCCAGATGGAGGGGATGAAGGAGTTCGTCCCGAACTATGCTACGCACGCCGAGTTCGGGAGGGAGATGGAGAAGGCCGAGAGGTCCGGGGTGAAGGTCCTGGTCCTCGAATGCGAGGTCTCAGAGGACTCCATGCGCATAGGCGGGAGGGCCATCCCCCACAGGTACCTCTCAGAGCGACGCTAGGGCCTCTCTGATCCGCTCCTGGGTCTCCTTGGGAGGGCAGGTGGTGTTCACCATGAGCACGTCGCACTCGGAGAGGTACCTCCTGAAGAACTCGGTGCGAGCCTTCACCCTCCTCTCGTCCCTAACCAGCTGGTGCGGGTTGCAGAAGTCGTGGGACACCAGGTAGCGAAGCGCCTCCTCCGTCTCCATCTTCTTGATGATGACGGGGTCGTCGTAGTCCCTCTTCAGGAACAGCACGCACCTCATGGACGTGCGGTCGATGACGGAGCCTTCTCCGGCTATCCACCTGACGTTCCCGATGCCGCGGCCCTTGTTGTCGAACTTCACGTCCTTCACCAGCGGCTTGTACTCGTCCCAGACGTCCCCTATGTCGGAGTCGATGTAGCAGTTCTTCTCCGAGCCGGAGGCCCTCGGGCGGCCGTATCCGAAGGTGACGAAGTACCAGTCGTCCGTGATGAGGTAGGTGTTGTCCTTCCTGAGGAGCCCCCATGACTGCGTGGTCTTCCCGGTCTTGGACGGGGCGATGAGGGTGACCCCCATCCCGTCGACGTCGAGGGCCGCGCCGTGGACGGGGAAGATCCCCTGCTCCTCGAGTATGTTGCCTGCCAGCCCCAGGGCGATGCTCTTGATCCATCCGTAGTAGTCGAAGTTGAAGAGGTAGGCGACGGAGCATTCGTAGTCGTACTCGACATGCAGGTCCGTGCCGGGCTCCTCGAAGCAGTATATCCTGGCATGGGCGCGGACGCGGTCGGACATGTGGTAGAAGTTGTCCGTCCACATCTCGAGGTACGTCTTGTTCTCCGTGAACAGCTCGACGCAGATCCCGTCGATGTCGGCTTTGGACGTGTAGTAGTTCAGTTCGGATGCTCTTTTCCTGAGCTCCTCTGAGCGCTCAGGGCCTATCAGTTTAACATCGTACGCCATAGTCGATCGCGACGATTCGACTGCATAGATTGTATATAAAGTGTGCAGGAAAGCGCATCGGCATGAGGTTTGTGCAGGATTACGGGCAGAGGCATGCCTCCTGCCGATTTCGGACGTATGGAAAGCATTGGCGAAAGACGTTTCATTAAGGCGCATTACAGGGGGCAGCCACCATTCTCCTGATGTCGAAGTTGTTCGACCCGCTTGGCGTACGCACGTCTGATTCTTTCCTGTTAGCATCGACAATGGACTTCTGCTGGCCGTCGCTGAACGTGACCTCCTCCGCCTTCGGCGATGCGGTCTCCTGCCCCTCCTGGGGCTTCTGGTCCGGAATCTGAGCTTCGTCCAGGTTTACCCTCCGTTATGGTGAGTGAACCAACATTAACGCCGTTTATAAGGGTTTTCACGGCGTTAAGCAAGAGGCTTAAGATAAGGTGTCGGGCTTCAGACATCGTGGGGAGAATGTGGCGGACGGATGGACAGAAAGGTGTAGAAGATGTTTGAAACGGAACAATAAAGGAATCTCAGGAGGGCATGACCCAGCCGTCGCCCTGCCATTCGAGGCCGAGCCTGTTCCAGATGTCGTGCGCCTGGTCCGGCGTGAGCTCGCCGAAGAAGTCGCTGTGCCACGGCTCGTCCCCCTTCTCGCGGACGGGGACATACTGGTGGGAAGGATAGTAGCGTCTGCCCTTGAAAGGCTTGGGGAGGCCGCGCTCGTCGAAGAAGGCCATTGCCTCGTTCTCGGTGATAACCTCTCTTTCGCCGAAGTAGGGGTAGCAGCGCTCTTCTTTCCAGGCTCTCCTTCTCTCATTGACAATCGATGCCTTGACTGTGCCTTTCCACGTGCCGTTGCAGACTGGCATGCATCCGAGGATCCTGTGGGACCAGATGTAGCCATCCCTCATCTCCGCTGGAAGTGGCGCATCAGCGAACATCTCGCAGTAGTCAGGATCCCCTAGCATCGGTCACCACATCCACGAACACGTGCTTAATGCCTTCCTCGTCCTCGAGGTAGTCGTACACCACGGCCTTCAGCCTCTCCTCCTCGGCCATCTGCGCCCTCGCCAGCTCCCTCTTGTGAGCCTCGTTGAGCGCCCTGACCTCGGAGTCGTGCTTGGCCTTGACCTCGCCGATGCGCCTGGAGATGATGTCGTCGATGGCCTTCTGCTGGCCGTCGCTGAACGTCACGCCCTCCGCCTTCGGCGATGCGGTCTCCTGCCCCTCCTGGGGCTTCTGGTCCGGAATCTGAGCTTCGTCCACGGTTTACCCTCCGTTATGGTGGGTGAACCAACATTAACGCCGTTTATAAGTGTTTTCACGGCGTTAAGCGAGGTTCGGAGGCCCGGGAGTGTCCGATCCCGGACACGAGGCCCGAAGACACGGCGGACGGATGGACAGAAAGGTGTAGAAGATGTTTGAAACGGAACAATAAAGGAATCTCAGGAGGGCATGACCCAGCCGTCGCCCTGCCATTCGAGGCCGAGCCTGTCCCAGATGTCGTGCGCCTGGTCCGGCGTGAGCTCGCCGAAGAAGTCGCTGTGCCACGGCTCGTCCCCCTTCTCGCGGACGGGAACGTATTCATGCGGGTCGTAGAGGACGCCGTCCTTGTACGGCCTCGGAAGGCCGCGCTCGTCGAAGAAGGCCATCGCCTCGATTTCGGTCATCGGCCTATCCTCGCCGAAATAAGGGTATTCATGCCTCTCGCACCAGCTTTTCCATCTCTCATTCACGATGGAAGGGTCGGTGATTCCCCAGCCTTTTCCTGTGGTATAAGCCGGCATGCAGTTGAGGATCCTGTGGGACCAGATGTAGCCCTCCCTCATCTCCGCTGGAAGCGGCGCATCGGCGAACATCTCGCAGTAGTCAGGATCCCCTAGCATCGGGCTCCACATCCACGAACACGTGCTTAACCCCTTCGGAGTCCTCCACGCAGTCGTAGACCCGGGCGACAAGGCCGCGCTTCATCAGGAACTCCCCCTCGTCCGGCCAATCGGACATGGGCTGGCCGTTGAGGCGCTCGACCCCTTCCCCCAGGAACAGCCCGACGCCCCTGGATCTCGGCACGTTGTAGTGGATGACGAGCATATCCCTGCCCCCGTTGCTTTTCTTAGCGAACTCCTTAGCGGTCTCGTAATGGATGGAGGAAGAGGTGTAAGCGTAGTTCGGAAGTATCTGGTTTCTCATCTTCTTGAAGTCAGAAAGGTCGCTGTAAGGGATGCCGGGGAACGGCGACCCGCTCATCCCCCTGTGTACCACCATCGGCCTGTCCGTCTCGCTCATGGCTATGGCCTCGTCGATGTTCCTGATGTCCTCCACGTTCCTCCGGAAGAATTCGGGATAGCCTCCCTTTGACAGGTCCTCGGCTTCCTTCGCCGTCCTCCAAAGTGGCCTGTTGATCTCCGCGTATCCTTCCCTCGTCGTGTAATGGTGGAGGCTGTCCGCCATCGCGGGAGTTATCCTGCCGTCCAGGACCATGTCGTTGGTCCTCCTCGACAGCTCCTTCTCGGACCCGGCAGGACATGTTTTCTTCCGCTTGACTTTGCCGGTCTTGTCAGCTATCGTCATGCGGCTGCTCTTGTCGGTCCCGGCGACCATGTCCCCGGTGCATTGCCTGGGCGCGGACTTGATCGCCTCCGCCTTCTCGATGACGGCGGCCTTCCTGTTATCCTCCGCCCTCGCTGGGTCGGCCCCCATGGCGTCCCACTCGTCCTTTGTCGGCGGAGGGCTGTACGGGTCCGCCCTCGGAGCGGGCGCCGCCGACTCCTTCCCCTCCGGAAGCGCCGCTTCCTGTTTTGTCGGGGCCTTCGATGCCATCTGCTGCTGCTTCGCATGAGACGGCGCCACGGGATTCCCGTTCCCGAGGCATGCGGTGGCCTTCTGCTGCGTCTTCTTCCATTGGACGTTCTGGGATGCTTTCTTGGGGCTGTTCGCCTTCTGCGGGCCTCCCTGGGCCTTGGAGGGCTTTGCGGGCTTCGCGAACCTCCTCTTCCACTCGTCGTAGGTCATGGACGCGGGAACCTGGACGGTCTTCCCGCCCTCGTCCCTCGCGGACCTGGTCATCCTGTCCGTCCACTCCTCCGACAGCTCCTCCCTCACCACGCACCGGCAGTTGGGGTGGAACGACGGCCTGGGGTGGGCGCCCTTCACGGGGAACGTCCTCCCGTCCATCGCCCCGCAGGTGGCGCACGTCCTCTCGTCCAGCGTGCAGACTATCGTGTAGCGCTCCACGCCCAGCTCCTCGTACTCGCGCATCTTGGCCTCGGCGGCGCAGTCGGTGGACATGGTGCGGGCTATCCTGCGGGCCCTCACCATCGACATCACGGGCGTCTCCTTGCGGATCGTGCGCGCGATGTCCTCGAAGCTGGACCCCGCCATCATCCCCCTCACGACCCCGTCCTCTACGAGCTTGACGCTGGCCTGGGAGAACCCCTTTATCTTCTTGGAGATCCCGGCGCTGTTCAGCACGCGCTCTATCTGCCCCTCGTTGGGCATGGAGAAGGAGAACCCCAGCCCTGCGGACCTCGCCACCTGGTACGCGGTGCGGGCGCTGGCCTCCTCCGCGACCCTGCCGAGGGGAGGGCCGGCGACCTCGACGGCGTCGTGCTCCAGCCTCTCGGCGGCCATGCGGGAGGCGTAGGCGATGGCCTTGCGCCGGCTGATGTTCCTGTCGAAGCGGGGCGAGGCCAGCAGGGCGACCCACCGCCCCCTCGCCGGCTCCGGTAGGGACGCGGCGCACTGCATGAGCCACGCCTCGTCGAACGGCCCCCACACCGAGGACAGCCAGAGGGCCGTGTCCCTCGGCGAGCCTCCCAGCTCCTTGGCGTGGCGGTCCACCAGCTCGCCTATGCGGTCCAGGAGGTCGTCCGTGGACCGTATAAGGCACTTTGCCAGCCTCGGCCCCAGGCCTTTGCCCAGGTCCTGGTACTGGACGGCCTCTCTGAGTGCTTCTATTGAGTTTTTATCAATGCATTGTACTGTCATCGTATTGATATTCGTACAGAATTGAACTTTTTTGGGTACTTTGAAGGATATTTCCTAAAAGTTGCCTATTCATCATCATCGGTATTGCATCTTCATCTGCTTGACAATGTGTTGATATCTTCCACCGTTTTTTTTATTGCCATTTTTGAACATCTTTAAGATGTATGGGCATTATTAACGGCGTTTATATAGTTTTTCACAGCGTTAAGTGTGGATATATCAGTCCTAAAGTCTGCCGTGTGCAGTAAATTCTGATCTCACATTCCTGCCGTTTTCTGAATGCTGGCTATGCCGCAGTGGAAGGTTTTTTATAGTTTACCTACCATAATATTATAGTAGGTAAATACTATGGGAAGGCCGCGCA
>JAFYAH010000005.1 GCA_017540825.1 Candidatus Methanomethylophilaceae archaeon
TGCGTTCTACGGATGCACGTCCCTCCAGTCCGTGTCCATCCCCTCCTCCGTGGCGTCCATCGGAAATAATGCGTTCTACGGATGCACGTCCCTCCAGTCGATTTCCATCCCGTCTTCTGTGACGTCCATCGGATATTACGCGTTCTACGGATGCACGTCCCTCCAGTCCGTGTCCATCCCCTCCTCCGTGACGTCCATTGGGGAATCTTCGTTCTACGGATGCACTTCGATGGAGCACGCATCGATAAATGCGTCTATGAACTACATCAGCGACTATATGTTCTACAACTGCACATCTTTGCGCGATGTTTCGATCCCTTCGTACATCACATCGATCGGCTATCGTTCGTTCTACAACTGCTCGTCCCTCAGGTCGCTCACGTTCCCGCCTGACATCTCGTATGTCGGAGAGGGGGCGTTCTACAGCTGTGGCTCGCTCCAATACGTGCACATCCCGTCCACGGCCATGTCGATCGGCGTGAACGCATTCGGAAGCATCTCGTTCCGCGATTCAGACGGCGAGACCGTCCTGAAACAGGATGCGGAAAGTCTCCGCGGCTACACCTACAGGGGTGTCGGCGACGGCGTGCTCAAGCGCTCGCTGCCGGAGACGATCGGGGAGCAGTTCTCCTCGGAATCCCTCATATACGAGGTCACCTCCATCAGGCCATACGAGGCCTCGATCGTCGGATGCATCTCAGCGCCGACCGTCCTTTCCATACCGTCCGAGGTCACCTTCATGGGCGTGAAGTTCAAGGTCACGTCCGTCGGCGAGAAGGCTTTCTACGGAGCCACGTCGCTGACGTCCGTGGAACTCAACAGCGTCGCCAAGATAGGGGCCAAGGCCTTCGCCGGCTGCACGAAGCTCAAGAGCGTGGACGTGGGCGATTCTCTGGAGACGGTAAGCGCCTACTCCTTCTACAGATGCCTGAGGCTCGCGAGCATTGACCTAGAGGACTCCTCCAAGACTATGAAGGCCATAGGCTCCTACGCGTTCCTGTACTGCGACAAGCTCGGGTCCATATCCATACCGTCGTTCGTCAAGACCTTGGGCACGAAGGCGTTCTCCCTAGAGTTCGAAGACGAAGACGGGAACCCTCTGGAGATGTCCAGCAAGTCTCTGGCGGGATACGCGTACATGAACATCGACGGGACGTTCGTCCGCCAGGCGAGCGCGCATCTGGGCGACGAGCACGACGGAGGCAAGCTGAAGTACAGGGTCATAGCCACGATGCCCTTGGAGGTGGAGGTGTACGACCATAGCGAATCCTTCAGGAACATCGTCATCCCCGAGACCGTGGAGTTCGGCGGCTACGAGTTCAGGGTGACCAAGATAGGCGACGGCGCCTTCAAGAACTACGTCAAGATACGCACCGTGAGCATGCCGCACATCGAGAAGATCGGCAAGGAGGCGTTCTATGGATGCACGTACGTGAAGCCCGTCGATCTCGGAAGCCTCAAGACGATCGGCGTGAAGGCCTTCGCCAGGTGCTCCAGCATGGACGAGGTCGTCTTCGGCGATTCCCTCGCCACCATCGGCAACTACGCCTTCTACGGATGCAAGTCCATAAGTTCCGTATCCATCCCCGACTCCGTCACCGCTATCGGCTCGTACGCGTTCTACAAATGCTACGGGCTCGACGACGTCTGCTTCGGGGAGTCGCTGAAGAAGATAGGGTCCCGCGCCTTCGCCTACACCTCGATACAGGATGCAGACCTTCATTCCAAGGTCCGCAGCGTCGGCTCGTACGCGTTCTACAAATGCTCCGACCTCAAGGCGTTGGACATGGATTGCGCCAGCGCATCCATAGGGTCGTACGCTTTCGCCTCCTGCCCCTCGCTGGAGCACGTCTCGATGCCCGGAACGATATCGAAGCTGGGGACGAAGGCCTTCGGCGGGCTGCTGTTCCTTGACGCGGAAGAGCAGACGATAAAGCATACCGCCGCCAACCTGTCAGGAAAGACTTTCGAAGGGACCGAAGGCGTTCTCGTCCAGTCCTGAACAAACCGGGGGCTTCGTCCCTCCATCTTTCCAGCCGGCGGAGGTCCGCTCTTCCGGCTGTCGTCTTCTATTTATCCTCTCGAACCGCACGAACACGTCTGTCTGCCTGAACGCGACCCCGTACAGGAGGACCTCCCCGCGGAGGCCAGCGAAGTAGCGCTTCTCCTTTATCTGGGCGACCGCCTTCTCGGCCATTTCTTCCATCGTCTTGTCGGATGAACGCTTCCCGGTCCTCTTGAGCTCGAGCACCGCGGAAGGCCCCCTCCCGTCGCGGGGGACGATCGCTATGTCGGCGTACCCCTTCCCCGCTCCCCTCTCCGGCCTCACGAAGTGGGTGTCCTTCAGGCTGTCCAGTATCCCGAGGGCGAACAGGCCGTAGTCCAGCTCGTCGCGGAGGCTGGACACGTCCGCGGAGCGGTCTAGGGATTCCTGGAGGCGCTTGCTGAGGCTGTCCGGGTCCCCGGAGAGTATGGCTTCCGACACCTCGTTCAGATAGGAGCTTCCCCATGCGCAGGCGAGGAGCTGATCCATGAGCCCCTCCCTCACCTCCTTGTTCGGGAGGCTCAGGCTGTACATGTCACCGGAAGGGACGGCCTTGAGGTATCCGGACGCGGCCATGGCCGACAACAGCCCCTCTGTCGTCTCCATCTCGGAGAAGGTCATGCGGTTTCTGACCTTGATCCTGAGCTCGTCGCCGTTGTATATGTTCGATAGACTTTCGACCGCCTTGAATCCTATGCTCCTGACGGAATCGAGGATGATGCGGGGATTGCCCTCCCACAGCCAGTACGGCTTCATGGAATAGCCGCGGCTGATGCAGTTCAGGACGCTCCAAGGGTTGTAGACGCTCCTGTTCCCGAACCTGTATCCGTCGTACCATTCCTTGACAGCGTCCATCATCTCCGGCCGACCTGACTCCTCCACCAGTTCTCTCACGTCGTCCTCGGTGAACCCGAACGCCTCGCCCATGTCTTCGCTGAAGACGTTGTTCACGTAGAGGTTGTTCAGCCCCGAGAATATGCTCTCCTTGGCGATCTGCATGACGCCTGTGACGACGGCGAAGTCCAGATGCTCGTTCTCTTTGAAGGTCTGGGTGTAGAATCCGCGAAGGAATCCGATTATCTCGTCGTATGCGTCTCTTCCGAAAGCATAGTTCATCGGACTGTCGTATTCGTCGACGAGCACTATCGGAGCGACTCCGTGATGGGCGTGCAGCATCTCGCAGAGGGCCGACACTGACGTCTTCATGCGCGATTGGTCGAAGTCGTGCACTTTGGTCTCCAGGTAGTTCTCGCGAAGCGGCCCTCCGATCCTTTCGCTCTCATGCAGATATTCGAACCTGCGGAACGTATTGAACATCATCTCTCTGAAGTCTTGGAAGAAGAGCTCGAAAGACGAGGTGTCGAGAGCGTTCATGCTGAACGTTATCACCGGGCGGGTGCCCATCTTCTTCATGAGGTCTTCGCGCTTCTCTATCTCGAGGCCTTCGAACCATCTGTTCCCCTTGTATTCGATGTTGAAGAAGGCGTCGATCATGCTGAGGTTGAGGCTCTTGCCGAATCTGCGGGGCCGTGTGAAGAGGAAGACACCCACATCGTCATGATCCAGGATGAACTCGATGAGGCCCGTCTTGTCGACGTAGAAGTCTTCTCTCTCCCTGATGCGCTTGAAGTTGCTGATGCCTATCGCCAGGCCCCTCATGTCGTTCGTATAGGGCTGTTCCATATTACCGCTTTGCGTCCGCCGCATATGGTTCCATCGCGTGCATGTACGCCGCGACAGCCTTTCCGCCAGCGAAACAATAAAGCGGTCCAACACATGCGAGTAGCAGGGCAACCTCATGGACGCACTCGAAGTCTTGACCATAATGATCACCGGCCTCTGGCTGTTCCTTCCGGCGATGCTCCCGAACTCCGCCGCTGTCCTGTTCGGCGGCGGCACGAAGATGGACTTCGGAAGGACCTGGAAGGGGAAGAGGATATTCGGGGACGGCAAATCCTGGAGAGGATTCTTCGGCGGGGCCTTCTCGGGGATCCTCCTCGGGCTGGCCATAATAGCGATATCCCTGATCTGGGACCCCAGCGGGACCTGGGGGTACGGCGAGTTCTGGGGGAACGTCAGGGTCATAGCCTGCCTCTCGTTCGGCGCCGTCCTCGGAGACCTGTGCGGGGCGTTCATCAAGAGGAGGCTCGGCATGGAGAGGGGCCAGAAGGCGCCCGTCCTCGACCAGTACGACTTCGTCATGGGAGCGTTCCTCCTCACGTCCCTGCTCAACTGGGACTGGGTGTACTCCACCTACGTCGAGGGCTGGCACATCGCCGCCCTGATATTCATTATCGTGATAATGTTCGCCGTACATCGTATAGTGAACATAATAGGCTACAGGATGGGCCTCAAGAAAGAACCATGGTGATCGTATGGACGAACTCACTCAGGCATTGAAGGAATGCGGCGCTCTCCAGTTCGGAGACTTCACACTGGCTTCGGGCGCCAAGAGCAGCTATTACATCGACATAAAGAAAGCCAGCACCAACCCTAGGGTGCTCTACCTCATCTCCCAGCTCATGGCCATGAAGATGCAGGACCTGAACATACGCCCGGACAGGATCGCGGGCGTGGTCCTGGGCTCGGTGCCCCTCGCCGCCGCGCTCTCGCTGGCCACAGGCGTGCCGTACGTGATGATCAGGAAGGAGAAGAAGGACCACGGCACCGGGAAGCTCATAGAGGGCGACCTGGAGGCCGGCGACAAGGTCCTGGTGGTGGAGGACGTCATAACCACCGCAGGCTCCAGCATAAAGGCCATAGAGACCCTCAGGGCCTCCGGCGCGGTGGTCACCGACGTCATCTCCGTGATAGACCGCGAGGGCGGCGGAAGAGAGAACCTGGAGGACGCCGGAGTGGCCTTCCACCCGCTCGTCAAGGCCTCGGACCTGGTCGGGAGCAGATGAGGCCGGAGCCTGGATGCGAGCTGTGCGGCCTCTGCAAGGGGCGCACGAGGATAGTCTTCCCGGACGGGAACCCTTCCAGCGGGATAGTGTTCGTCGGGGAGGCTCCCGGCGAGAACGAGGACCTCCAGGGCAGGCCGTTCGTGGGCCGCTCGGGGAAGATACTCGACGGGATGATGGAGGAGGCGGGCTTCTCCCGCGCGGACGTCCTCATAACGAACACCGTCAAGTGCAGGCCTCCGGGGAACCGCGACCCCACCGCCGAGGAGATGGCGGCCTGCCGTCCGTTCCTCGAGTCGGAGCTGGAGGGCGCGAGGCTGGTCGTCGGTCTCGGGAAGACCGCCTGCAGGGACCTGATGGGCTACGACGGCCCTATGGCGAGGATAGCCAACGTGTTCACCGAGATAGAGGTCCGCGGGAAGAAGGTGAGGTTCCTGCCCACCTACCATCCCGCGGCGACCATCTACAGCAAGGAGTCCCGCGAGGACCTGAGGGTGGCCATGCACATGGTCAGGGAGGAGCTGGGATGAGCTTCTCCGGATTCATGATAGACATGGACGGGACCGTGTACAAGGGTGCCGACAAGATCGACGGGGCGGACGAGTTCGTCGCGGCCCTCCGCTCCAGGGGGATCCCCTTCGTCTTCCTGACCAATAACTCCGCCTACTGCAGGCGGCACTACCTCGACAAGCTCCTTGGGATGGGGTTCGACGTCACTATGGACAACGTCCTGACCTCCACCGTGGCGACCATCCGCTTCATATTGTCCGAGCGCCCTGGGAAGAAGGTATACCCGATAGCCTCCCCGGAGGTCGTGCGGGACCTGGAGGACGCCGGGCTGGAGCTGTCGTACGACGACCCCGACATAGTCCTCCTGGCATACGACCGCACCATAACGTTCGACAAGATCAACTCGGGGTACAGGTTCATAATGTCCGGGGCGGAGCTCATAGCCACCCATCCGGACGACCTCTGCCCCACGGAGGACTCCTATGACGTGGACATAGGCCCTTTCATCGACATGTACCGGAAGCTGTGCAGCGTCGACCCCATCGTGATCGGGAAGCCCAACGGCCTGATGCTGGAGATGGCCGCGCGCGAGATGGGCGTGGACCCAGGCGGGACCGTGATGGTCGGCGACCGCCTGTACACCGACATGTAGATGGCCGACTGCGCGGGGACAGCGTCCATCCTCGTCCTGACCGGGGAGACGTCTCGGGAGGCGCTGGACAGATCGTCCATCAGGCCCACCTACGTCCTGGATTCCGTCAGAGATATACCGAGGATGCTGGAACGGGCGCGAGCGCGGGCTAAGATGCGTTAAATATGTAGTTTAAGATATACGGACGCTATACGCCGTCGAGGGAGCGCATGGACGCATGCGTTTGCGCCGTCACAGGGATGCGAGGTATACAGTGTATCTTAAACAGGTCGAGCTGGAGAACTTCAAGTCGTTCGGTGGGAAGCTCACCGTTCCGTTCATGGAGGGATACACGGCAGTCACCGGTCCCAACGGCTCGGGGAAGTCCAACATCACCGACGCGATCCTTTTCGTCCTGGGGCCCAAGAGCTCCAAGGCCGTCCGCGCCGGTAAGCTGACCGACCTTATCTTCGACGGAGGCAAGTCCAAGAACAAGGCGTCCTACACGAAGGTGTCCCTGGTGTTCGACAACACCGACCGCCTGATGCCGTGGGACGACGACACCGTCAGGCTCACCCGCTACGTCAAGCTCTCTGACAACGGGGTTGACTACAGCTCCTACTTCTACGTCAACGACCGCAAGTCGTCCATGACCGAGTTCGACAGCCTGCTTACGAAGGCGAGGATATCCGCCGACGGCTACAACCTTGTCCAGCAGGGGGACGTGACCCGCATAGTGCAGATGGGCGCGATAGAGCGCAGGCGCGTACTGGACGGGATATCGGGGATAGCCAGCTTCGACGCGGACATCGACAAGGCGAAGGAGGAGCGGTCGGACGCCACGACGAACCTCGAGCGCATATCGATCAGGACGGACGAGCTGTCCAGCGACCTCGCCAAGCTGGACAAGGAGCGCAAGGACGCGCAGTCGTACCTGGACGCGAAGAGCGACCTGGACACCGCCAGCGCCCAGCTGACCGTCCGCAGGCTCCAGATAGAGGAGTCCAAGCTCGCCTCCTTCAAGGCCAGCCTCGACAAGATAAGCGGGGAGATGCAGACGATCCAGGACGACAGGTCGGCCGCCGAGGCGGAGGTCGTCTCCATCGGGGAGCAGATCGCCGCCACCGAGGCGGAGATCGCAGAGAAGATAGGCCCGGAGTACAGGGAGATCAAGGACAAGATAACCGCGGCCATGATCGACATGGGCACCAGGAAGAACGGCAAGGCGAAGGCGGAGGGCGACCTCGAGGAGGCGGAGGGCTTCAAGGCATCGTACGAAGGCAGCATAGCCGCCAACGACGAGGAGATAGCCAGGCTCGAGGCCGCGATACAGGGGTCCTCCCAGAAGCTGGCCGAGCTGGAAGCCAGCAAGGCCGAGGCCGTCGCGGAGGAGGCCGGGGTGTCCGCCAGGATGTCGGAGGCCGGCGGGGAGCACAAGCAGCTCCAGGAGAGGCTGGGGAAGGCTGAGGAGGAGTCCAAGGCCCGCTCGCAGGCCCTGCGCGAAGCGTCCACCAGGCATGCGACCGCGGAGAAGGAGGAGACCGACGCCAGCAACGAGCTGTCCGCCTATGCGGAGAAGATCGAGAACCTCGACTTCGAGATAAAGGACGCCAGATGGAGCCTGAGCCAGCTCCAGGCGGAGGCGGGCCCAGACCTGGACGAGATACAGGCCCGCATGTCCGCCGTCAGGGCGAAGGAGTCCGAGCTGGAGAGGCAGGTGAAGGAGCTGGAGGACGCCTACAGGAAGCGCGAGTCCGAGTACAATTCCATACAGATCGAGAAGAGGGCCTCCGAGAAGGCCAACCGCGGCAGCATGGCCGTGGAGGCTATCCTGGCGCTGAGGGACAAGGGGCTGATGAGCGGCATCCATGGGACCATCCAGGAGCTGGCAACGGTCGACAAGAAGTACGAGACCGCCCTGGCCGTGGCCGCCGGAGGGAAGATGCAGGCCGTGGTCGTGGACAACGACGAGGTCGCCGCCAGCGCCATCAACTACCTCAAGAAGGAGAGGCTGGGACGCGTCACCTTCCTCCCGGTCACCAAGATGATGGGCGGGAAGCCCCGCGGGAAGGCCGTGATGTGCCTCAAGGACTCGATAGGCTACGCCATAGAGCTGATAGACTTCGACAAGAAGTACCAAAACGTGTTCTGGTACGTCCTGTCCGACACGCTCGTCGTCGAGAACATGGACGTCGCGCGCCGCATAATGGGCGGCATAAGGCTGGTCACGCTCCAGGGCGAGGTGATCGAGGCGTCCGGAGCCATGGTCGGAGGGACCCTCAGCCAGCAGAACATCCTGAAGTTCGGGGCGGCTTCCGAGGACAAGCTGACCGAGGCCGGGGAGAGGATGAGGAGGGCCAAGGACGCCCTGGACGGCGCTAAGGCCGATCTGGCCAAGGTCCGCGACGAGTACCGCAGCCTTGGAGCCGAGCTCGGGGCCGCCAGCTCGTCCGGCAGGGCCCAGTCCGACAGGATGGCGGAGATCAAGGGCAGCATCACCCAGCTGGAGAGGAGCAAGTCCGAGGCCGCCAAGGCCCAGGGCGAGTGCAGGGACAGGGTGAAGGCGGCGACGGAGGCGCTCTCTGCCGCCCGCGAGGCCCTGGACAAGGCGCAGGCCGACCTGGACGCGACGGAGGCCGAGAAGGAGGCCATCAAGGCCCGCATAGCGGAGATCGCCCCTGCGGAGCTCCAGGCCCTCATGCAGTCGGTGCGCGACAGGATATTCGGCCTCACGGAGAGCATATCGGCGCTGTCCCTGAGCATCGGGTCCGACAGGAACGAGGCGGAAGGCTACAGGAAGCAGAACGCGACCTACGGGCAGCAGCTCGAATCCGCCATGGCGACGATAGCGGAGAACGAGGCCGCAATCAAGGAGGCCGACGAGGCCATCGAGCGTATAATGATAGACCTCGAAGCGCTCAGGAGGATCGAGTCCGACATGGAGAGCGGGATCGAGGATCTCCGCAAGAGGAAGGAGGGCCTTAACGACAGGAAAGGCCAGCTCGAAGCCTCGGTCCGCGACATGTCCAAGGAACTGGAGTCCAAGACCGCCCTCCGCGAGAGCTACAGGGCCCAGGCCATACAGTGCGAGCAAGGCCTGGCCGAGCTCAGGATGGCCGTGGACGCCATCTCCATCCCGGTGCCGGAGCCGGTGCCCTCGGAGGAGGAGCTCAGGCGCAAGATCAAGGCATGCGAGCGCACGATATCCGATCTCGGGAACGTCAACCTGCGGTCCATAGAGGAGTACGAGGCCAAGAAGTCCCGCTACGACAGCCTGATGCAGGACACAGCGGAGCTCAACCGCCGCATAGACGAGCTCAACAGCCTCATGGAGGACCTGATGTCCAAGAAGAAGGGGCTGTTCATGAAGTCCTACGACGCTGTCAACGAGAACTTCAAGGCCATATACGCGGAGCTGTCCGGGGGAGGCGAGGCGTTCATGGGCCTGGACAACGAGGACGACCCGTTCGCGGGCGGCCTGATGATAAACGCCAAGCCGAGGAACGGGAAGCTGCTGAGGCTGGAGGCTCTGTCGGGAGGGGAGAAGTCCCTCACCGCACTGTCGTTCATCTTCGCGATACAGGAGCACCAGCCCTCGCCGTTCTACGTCCTCGACGAGGTGGACATGTTCCTGGACTCGGTTAACGCGGAGATGGTCGCCAAGAGGGTCCGCGAGAGCTCCGCCAAGGCTCAGTTCATACAGGTCTCCCTGAGGAAGGTCACCCTCGCACTGGCGGACCACCTCATCGGGGTGACCAGGCCGCCCACGGGTATAAGCAAGGTCATAATGCAGCCCGACATCGCCGAGGTCTCCAAGTACGAGGAAGAGGCGATGAAGAAGCAGAAGGAGAGCAGGGAGGAAGCCTGATGGCGGCGGACATAACGGATCTGGAGCAGCACCTCCTCTTCCACAAGGCTGTCTCGGACGACGAGGAGTCATTCAGGAAGATAGGCGGGTACATGGAGATACTTGCGCACGCGGAGACCGGCGAGAGGCTGGCCGACCCCGTGGACGAGGCCATACGCGCGGTGTTCAGCCTGGTGCTGGACAGCGGGATGGACCCCTGGGAGATAGACCTCTCGGAGTTCGTGAAGCTGTATTCCGCCAAGGTCCGCGACGACGACTTCGACATGATCGTGGCCGGGAAGCTCATGCTCATGGCCTGGAAGATCCTGAGGCTGCAGTCCGACTCCACCTGCGTGAGGTCGGAGCCTCCTCCGGAGCCCGAGCTCGAGGAGTTCATGGAGGACCCGCCTATAGACGACTTCGTGCGCATGGAGGTCCCGGACGTCGTGTTCAGGGAGGCCTACCGCAGGGAGCCGGTGCGCCCGGTGACGATGTACGAGCTCATAGACGCCTTCGAGGACGCCCGCAGGGAGATAGACATCATGCGCGAGAGGGAGCGCGTGCGCCAGGCCATGAAGGCGAAGGAGCCCAAGAAGAGGTTCGACAACAAGGCGCACGACGAGGACGACGAGAAGACCGTGGAGGCCGTGTGGGAGAAGATAAGGAAGATGGGGGCCGGCCAGATGGACATCCAGGACCTCTACGGCCCCGACAGGTACGAGAACCTGTCCATCTTCGTCTCCCTCCTGCATCTGGTAAGGAACGGGTTCATAGACGTGTGGCAGGACGGGCTCCCCAGCGGGGCCATCCATCTGGAGATCAAGAACGACACCGCGTCAGGGACGGTCGTGGACGAGCCGCAGGAGGCGGAGGTTTGAACCCGAAGGCCGCGGTGGAGGCGGCGCTGTTCTCGGCCGCCGGGAACCTGCGCATATCCGAGATAGCGGAGAAGACGGGCATATCCGAGGAGGAGGTCCGCACCGCCCTGGTGGACCTCCGCAGGGACTACGACGTCCGCGAGTCCGCGATAATGATAGCCAAGATCGGCGGCGAGTACAGGATGATGCTCCGCGCGGAGTACTCCGAATGCACCGGGACCTTCGCCAAAGCGGAGATGACGCCCGGGATGATGCGCACCCTGAGCACGATCGCATACAACCAGCCGGTGCTGCAGTCCGAGCTGCTGAAGACCCGCGGCCCCCGCACCTACGACGACGTCCACGCCCTTGTGGACATGGGGTTCGTCTCGGCGAAGAAGAGCGGCCAGACCAAGGAGCTGACGACGACCAAGAAGTTCTCCGAGCACTTCGGCATCGGGAGCACCCGCAAGGACGACATTCGCAGGTGGATAGAGTCGCAGTCCAGGAGCAAGCCCGGCCCGGAGCCTCCTGAGGAATCGCAGGACGAGCCTGCATGACCGCAGCCGCTCCCATGGCGTACGGTTAAGTAGTTAGGCAAGGTTGGACGACCGATGAGTTCGATGTTCGGGACCAACGGAGTGAGGGGGCTCGTCAACGACAAGATGACCCCGCTCTTCGCTTTCCGCCTCGGCAAGGCCATAGGAAAGGTCATGGGGAGCCCTGTAGCCGTGGCTACCGACACCCGCGCCTCCGCGGACATGCTCAAGAGCGCGGTCATGTCCGGGCTCATGGCCTCCGGATCCGACGTCGTCGACCTCGGCATAGCGCCGACTCCGATGCTGCAGCTCTACGTCAAGTCCCGGGACGGCGTCGCCGGAGGGGTGATGGTGACGGCCTCCCACAACTCCCGGGAGTTCAACGGCATAAAATGCATCTCCGCCGACGGTGTCGAGTCGTCCCGCATGGAGGAGAGCAGCATCGAGGAGGCATACTCCCATGCGGACCAGACCGCCGACTGGGTCTCCTGCGGGGACGTCCTCGAGGAGTCCGGGTTCCTGGCCGAGTACGTGGCGAAGGTCGTGTCGCATGTCGATTCCGCCGCCATAAGGTCCGCCGGGCTGAAAGCCTGCGTGGACTGCGGGAACGGGGCCGCATTCAGGGCGGTGCCCGAGGTCCTCAGGAGCCTGGGCGTCGCCTGCGTCTCGATCGACTGCGACCCTGACGCCGAGATCTCCTGGAACGGCTCCGCCGGTTCTGACGCGCTCAGGAGCATGGTCATCGCCACGGGCTCCGACCTGGGGGCAGCCTTCGATCCCGACGGGGACCGCTGCGTCTTCGTGGATTCCGGCGGCAGGTCGCTGTCAGGGGACGACATCCTGGCCGTTATAGCGTCCAACAGGCTTTCCGGCGTCCCAGGGAGGGTCTTCACGCCGGTGAGCTCCTCGTCCGTGGTGGACGACGCCGTTGACGCCGTAGGGGGCGTCGTGGTGCATACGCCGGTAGGGGCGCCCGTGATAGCCCGCAGGATGATGGAGGCCGGAGGGGTGCTGGGCGGAGAGGAGAACGGCGGGATGATATTCCCGGAGCACCAGTACTGCCGCGACGCCGCAATGGCGCTGGCCGTAGTGCTGGAGTGCGTGGCCAAGAGCGGGCCTCTGGGCGAGCAGATAGACCGTCTGCCGGAGTATTACACAGTGAAGTCCAAGATGCCGTGCCCCGAAGAGAGGAAGCCGGAGCTCATGGACTTCCTCAGAGAGAGGACCCTGGGGATGGACGTGGACTCCACCGACGGCCTGAAGGTCCGCTTCGACGACGGATGGGTGCTGCTGAGGCCTTCCGGGACGGAGCCGCTGTTCAGGGTGTTCTCCGAGTCGAAGGACGAGGGCGTGGCCGTGTCCAGGGCGGACGAGTACAAGTCGATGATAGAGGGCTTCCTCGAGGGGCGATCGGCTTCTGAGGCTCTTCGCATGCACCGCGATGACCTCGTTGATGTACCTGGCCGCGAGTATCGAGGTGATCCCGGCGGGGTCCGCAGGCGGGCACACCTCCACGACGTCGAACCCGGCCAGCCTGTCGCCGATCGCGTTGATGACCTTCTTGACGTCCATAGGCATGAGGCCGAACGGCTCGGGGGTCCCGGTCCCGGGGGCGAACGCAGGGTCTATGCCGTCTATGTCGACGGTGAGGTAGACGCGCTCGTTCTTCACGGTCTCCAGCGCGGTCTTTATGGCCTTCTCGATGCCCGTGTCCATGACCTCGTACGACGATATGAACGGGATGACGTCGTCCCTGTCGAGCTCTTCCTCTCCGATGGCGCGGCAGCCTATGACGAACGTGTTCTCTATCCCGAGGTGCTCCGCGGCCCGCCTCATTATGCACGCGTGGCTGTTGGGGGTCCCCAGGTACTCGTTCCTCGAGTCGAGGTGGGCGTCTATGGAAATGACTGCGATGTCGTCCCTGTCGAAGTTCCTGACGATGGGGACGTTGACGGTGTGCTCTCCGCCTATGGCGATGGTGAACTTGCCGTCCCTTATGGCGGGGCCCATGCAGAAGTCCACCTCCGAGAACATGTCCTCGGGAAGGACGAAGTCGTCGCAGTTGCCGTAGTCGCACACCTCCAGCCTCGGCTGGTGGATGCCGTGCTCGAAATGGATCTCTTCAAAATTGTAGGAGGCCCTCCTTATTGCGGTGGGGGCCTCCCGGGCGCCCGCTTTGAAACAGGCGGTATGGTCGTACGGGATGCCGTAGATCACGACGTCGGCTTCATCGTATTCAGATTCTGCCCCTGCGTATCCGATCCCGAACGCCATCGTACCTGTCTCACATGAATTTGTATCTGCCCATGGCCACGAGGTAGAGGACTTCCGCACCCTCCTCGATCTTCTGCTCGGCGTCGTCGTTTATGTTGATGGACAGCTGCTCGAACGTTTCCATGTCCATGACCATGGCCTCGTTGCCGGAGATGGACAGGATCTGTCCTTTCCTCTTGTCGATCATAGGGACCTGAACCTTTGTGCTGACAGGCCCGACGATGGACTTCTTGGCACCGGTGAATATGCTGACCGCGTCGATGTTAGCCTTCGCGGATCCGTGCTTTCCGGGCTTCGAGGTCGTAATCTTGATGATCTTGCAGGGCTCTTCGTCGATGTTGACGTACCTTCCCTCTTTCAGCTCTCTGATCTCTTTCATCTCCCACATCGATCTCACTTCCTTTGGTGTCTTTCGTATCCGGCTTATGGCCGGTAGTTCACCACCCTGGGGGCGGTGTGCACATACAGGCCGAACTGAGTTGCGGACCTCATGTTATCGTTCTCCCCATGGTCGGGAATCCTTTAAAGGTTTTGCAGAGCAGAGGTCGTCCAGGCCTGACTCTGGCTGCCATCGGCGGCATCCCATGCTCGTCTGCCAGGGGCTTCGGCGAATGCCTCTCACAAGGTTCCTTCCGAAGATGAAGACGACTATCAGGACCATGACGGTCCCGAAGAGCATGAAGAACGGCGGGGCGCCTATGCTGGACGCCGTGGCGATCCATACGATCGAGAAGACCACCGCTATGGCGGCTACGATTATGGGCATTAGCCTACTCTGTGCCATGCGGGATGGATGGTATGTCACGTGATAAAGGTGTTGGCAAAAGCGGAATGCTATTCCCAGAAATCTGGAGGAATCCCAGCGGGCGCCGATTTCGCTTCGAAATGAAGCCCTTCTCGGGAGTATTCCTTCGGAAGTTCGCAAGAACCGTCCATACGAAAGGATTGCTTACAAATATGCATCATTTTAGATTATTTTTTTAAGTTTATAGATTAGATTCACCGATTTATAGATTAAATAATTCCGTCACGGTCTACATCATAAGCGAACCATGGGTCGAATATGCGCATTCGCACAGGCCGCCGGGCTGCGTAGGGCCCGAGGGCGGGAGCCCTGTTCAAGCTCCTGCCCCATGCAAAGAGGTCAGGTCCGTCCGCATCGCTGCCGGCGCCTTTTGGACGGCTTCCTTCCCTTCTTCCCCTTCTGCGGCTTCTTGGGGGCCTCCGGATAGCGCCTCCTGATGTCCTCCACCCTTCTGGCTAGCTCCTGGTTCAGCGCGTCCCCGCGGAACTCGCCGTGGTACTGGTCGATCTTCGCCGCTATCAGGACCTTCCCTGCCAGGGCGCGGGCGATCTTGCCCCTCTGCCAGTAGGGGGCCCTGTGGACCTCGGGATGCTGGAATATGATCCCGTGCTTAGGGGGCCTCTTTCCCGACTTAAGGTGCCTGAACATGGCCTTCTCCGCCCCCAGCAGCTGGACCGTGGACGACGGGAGCCCCGCCAGCCTCTCCAGCCCTCCGGCGAGGGATATCATGCGGGCGGCGAGGGGGGCGCCCAGGATCGCGCACATGTTGGGGCACGCCTCGGACACTATCCCCTGGATGTACTCCTCGGTCCTCGACCTGTCATCGTACAGGCGGCATAGGGTGTCCGCCAGGTCCTGGACCGCGCGCATGTCGTCGGGGTCGAAGTCCGCTCCGATGGAGGAGATCTCGATGCCCAGCTCCTCTATGACCTGCTCCCTGTCCCCGTATCTGGCCACGAGGTCCGCGTATCTCGAGTCGCGGGCGTAGTCGGCGAGCTCCGGGAAGTGCATCCCGTACCATTCGTGCAGTCTCTCGTCGTACAGGTTGATCGTGGCTATCTGGTCGTCGAGGTTCCTGATGGCCTGGACGAGGTTCCTGTCGCGGGGTATCGGCTCGGACGTCCTGAGCTTCCCTAGGTCCATCATGACCTCGTGCATGAAGGCGTCGTCGAACCCGAACTTTGCGGGGGTGACGAACGACGAGTCGAAGAGCATCGGCTTCCCGAGCTCCGACTGCCTGCGGTCCCCCACCGAGAGCTTCCCGTCTACGGAGGCCGCCAGCTCCCTCTCCTCGTCCAGGAGCCCGCCCCTCTGCATCTCCGCCAGCTTCAGGGCCACCGCATGGGCGTCGTGCGGCATCACGCGCTTGTCCGTTATCCTGCCGCTCTTCTCGTCTATCAGGAACGTCCCGAACCATTTGGTGACTAGCACGGTCATCTTCTCATCTCCGACAGCTTCTCTATCTCTTCCGCAGGGAGGTCCCCGACGTCGCCTGCCAGGATCTGCAGGCGGGCCTGGAACTCCAGTTCCTCCATGCGGTTGTAAGCCTCGATCAGGGTGCGCCCCTGTGTCAGAGCGCCGTGCTTGGCCATTATCATCGCCATGGAGCGTCCCTCCTTCGCGACCGCTTCCACCAGCTTCTCCGATCCCGGGGTGAAGTAGGGGACGGTGGGGACGCTCCCGAGCAGGAGCACCCCTTCGGGCGTGATGTTGCATCTGATGTCCTTCCCGGAGACGGCCAGGGCGGTGCAGTACAGGGGGTGGCAGTGCACCACGGCGTTGGTCTCTGGGTTCATCCTGTATAGGGCCAGATGGAACCTGTGCTCTATCGACGGCTTTCCGCGGGAGAGGACCTCGCCGTCCAGGGACAGCTTGACCATGTCGTCCGGATTCAGGAGGCCCTTGTTGGTCCCGGACGGGGTGATGAGGATCTCCTCGTCGCTTATCCTGACGCTCATGTTCCCTCCGGCCGACACGGTGAGGTTCCTGTCGTACAGCATCCTGCAGACCTCTGCCAGGCGCTCGCGGGCGTACATCTCGTTCATCGCCTCACCTTGCTGATCTCGTCCGGCCTGAGGATGCCCTTCTCGGTGATGAACCCGGCCACCAGGTCGGCAGGGGTGACGTCGAAGGCGGGGTTCAGGGCCTTGGAGCCTGCAGGCGCGATCCTGCGATCGTTCATCATGGTGACCTCCTCCTCCGAGCGCTGCTCTATCACTATGCCCTCTCCCGTCTCCGTGGAGAAGTCGAAGGTGGACACCGGGGCGGCGACGTAGAACGGTATGCCGAAGTGCTTGGCGGCTATGGCCTTGTCGAACGTGCCGATCTTGTTGGCGAAGTCCCCGTTGGCGGCTATCCTGTCGGCGCCTGTGATTATCAGGTCCACGCCTTTGGACATGTAGTATGCGGAGGCTCCGTCGGGTATGATGGCGTGGTCTATGCCCTCCTGTCCGAGCTCCCATGCGGTCAGCTGCATCCCCTGCAGGCGCGGCCTGGTCTCGGAGGCGTAGACGAAGAACCTCTTTCCCTGGGCCCAGGCCTTCCTCATAGGCGCCAGGGCCGTCCCCACGTCGACGGTGGCCAGCGCTCCGGCGTTGCAGTGGGTCATCACCTTCATGCCGTCCTTTATGAGCTCGGACCCGTGCTCCCCGATCAGCGTGCACTTGTCCACCATGGACTGTGCGTATCCGTCGGCAGCCTCCACAGGGTCCATCCCCTCCGAGAGCCTGTCGCACATGTAGTCCACGGCGTAGAACAGGTCGTTCGCGGTGGGGCGGGCGGCCTTGACGTCCCGGGCGGCCTTCTGGATGTCGCATCCTTTCAGAGCCGCGAGGCACATGGCGTAAGCGGCCGACGCGCCTATGGACGGGGCTCCGCGCACCGTCATGTTGCGTATGGCCTCCGCCACGTCTAGATAGTCCTCGAACCCTACCAGGACCACCTTGTCGGGGAGTTCCCTCTGGTCTATCATCATGGCCTTCCCGCCCTCGAACCAGACTGCCCTTATCTCGCGCGATGCTCCGTCTATGGTCGCCTTCATCTTATCGCTCGGTCTTATTCGAAGGGATATATAAGGAACTTGCCGGAAAACCGCTTCAGGCAGTATGCATAACCATTTTAAACGCCGGTATTCTTCTTCAAGGCATGGGAGACGGGCCGCTCACCGATTTCGAGATATATTACACTCAGGAAGGCTTGGTTCAGGTCTCCAACGAGACGCACAGGAGGATCCTCGCCGAGCTGAGGGATTCCGACAAGTCTCTCACGGACCTGTCCCACTCCCTCGGGAAGGCCCAGTCGACCCTGTCGGTCCATATGAGCAAGATGGTGTCCGAGGGCCTCATCGCCGTATACGACGACCCCGAGGACAGCCGCAGGAAGATATACACGCTCGTTTCGGTTCGGTTCGCCTATTCCCGCCCTCCCAACGACAGGTCCATGGAGATGATAATAGACACCCTCTCGGACGTGGTGGGCGACCCGGCGAAGACCCGCGACTCCATGATGAGGTTCGTGTTCCTAGGGCTCGACGGCATAGGGCTGTCGGTGGAGCCCATGGCGAGCATAGTCGGGAGCCTGCACGCGGCGGCTTTGAACGGCGCTCTGACGGGGGCCTCCCTCGAGGAGACCGTGGCGAACGCCCGCGAGTATTATTCCAAGATGGGGATAGGCGAGGTCAACATCTACTCTCTCAACCCTCTCACGATCATCCTCTCGGACAGGATGACCATGACCGAAGGCTCCGCGAAGTCCTTCGGCGGATACGCCTCCGGGTTCATGATGAAGGTCCTCGAGGACGCGACCGGCATCCAGTACGAGGTCGTGTCCACAGAGGTCTACGGCTCGGAGTTCAACAACTACAAGTTCGTTCTCCAGCCTGTGAAGAACCGATTCGGAACCTGGGCTCGAACGTCAGGAGAGCGCCGTTGCCGAGGACCTCGCAGTCCATGAGCTCCAGCTTCACGCCGTCCTCGGACACCCATCCGCTGCCGTCGCATGGGGTGGGCGCGTCAGCCCCTCCGATCACGAGCCCGCCCACGAACACGGTGTACCTGTCCACGAGCTTCGCTCTGAAGAACTCCGATATGGTCCGTCCGCCGCCTTCCACGAGGACGCTCTCTATTCCTATGTCTTCGCCGAGGGCTTCCATGACCCCGGGGAGGTCTATCGTCTCCTTGCCCATGCGGATGGTCTCCTCGCAGTCCCATTCCCTGTCGCAGCCTTCCAGGGTGACCATGACGGTCGGAGCCGCCTCGTTCAGCACCCTCGCCTCGTCCGGGGTCCTGCCGTGGGGGTCCAGGACTATGCGGATGGGGTTCGTGTCGTAGCTCGCCCCCTTGACCGTGAGATGGGGGTCGTCCGCGACGACGGTGCCCACGCCTACGAGTATCGAGTCGTACTTCCTCCTTAGGCCGGATACGCGGGCTTTGTCCTCTTCCGATGATATCCTGACCTGGGTGCGGTCCTCGCCGGCGATCTTCCCGTCGGCGGACATGGCGCAGTTAATGTGGATGAACGGCCGCATTGTCATCGCCCGGGGCTATGGTGAACCTGTATATGTCATCCTTTCTCTCGACGCCGAACTTCACGTCGAGGAAGGACTCCAGGGTGTCCATCTGGCTGAGCAGGTGCCTGCTTATGCGAGACACGGAGAACCCGCTCTTCCCCTCGGCCATGGCCATGTACGGCAGGACCTGGTCGGCGGTGTGCACGTCCATGGTCGCGCCGCTCTCCATCTCCTTCACCAGGTCTGCGGCGGCGTCCTCGCCAGCTTTCTCGGGGGAATGCCCGCGGGACGTAAGCGCGTTGCTCCCCAGCATCCCGTTCTCGAACTCGGCGACGAGCACTATGCCTGCTCCGCGCGAGTCCCCCTCCGTCCTCTGGAGCTCGAAGTCCACGTCCCCGTACTTCGCGAGGGCGGCGCTACAGTTGTGCATCATGTCGCGGGCCATCCAGTCCGGGAGCCTCTGGCTGAAGCAGACCCCTTTTATCCCCTTCAGCTCGCCGAGGGTCTCGATGTCCAGGGGCTTTATCCTGTCTATGGGGTCCAAGGACGCCATCACCCTTCCTCCGCCCTGGGGGTAGAAACCCCTGTCTATGATCTTCACGTCGGCGTGTATGTCCATCTTCTTCAGAAGCGGGAACAGGAGATACTGGTAGGAGTCTATGGGAGGGGCCCACATCACGTTGGTGCCGCCGCTTATGTCCACGGACAGCCTCTTCTTGTGGTTGCGCGCGGCCAGGAACATCGCCTGCAGGACCAGGCTGACGCTCCCTGCGGTGCCGATGTTCATCTGGATGTCGTACGCGTGGGTCTTGCCAGGCCTGAAGGTTAGCTCCCTCGATCCCACGACGTTCCCTTCCACTGTGGAGCCGGCCATCTCGGCGACGGCGTTGACCGCGGCGCAGTGCTGCTTCGAAAGGCCGTTGGTGGGCCTGTTCTCCCTGATGCGGGTGAGGTGGGTCTCCTCTCCGGTGACGGTAGCCATAGCGACAGAGGTGCGAACCATCTGCCCTCCGCCCTCGCCCCTGGAACCGTCTATCTCTATCATAAGGACCGTTCTGACCTAATGGTGCCTAGTTATTTTAAGTTGAGCCGGAACGGAGCTCGGCTGAGCGGATGACCGATTCATTAATCGACAGAATGTGGAAGATGAGTGCGATTGCCGGGATTCGAACCCGGGTCAGAGGCTTGGGAAGCATCCGTCCTAACCGCTGGACTACAATCGCAGTGCTGGTGCATAGCCTTCATCTATTTTATAGTTAGGTATGGGGTCGGCGTGGACGGCCTGCGACGACCAAGGCATTCGCGGCAGAGCGTCAGCAGCGAAGTCGCTGCCAGGATCGGCACGCCGTCTCCTCCGGATCGCAATGCCGGCGTCCGTCTTGCGCTGTACGCAGGGCTTGTCCTTGGAAGCCATCGATCCGGGCCCCGATAACCACGTTTATATACCGTAACCCATTGGGGAGTTCGGGGACTCGTGGTCTAGTGGTTATGACGTCGCCCTTACAAGGCGAAGGTCGCCGGTTCAATCCCGGCCGGGTCCACCATTCTTTGTCCATTGCTGATTCGAACCCATCCAATGCGAGCGGGTATCCAGTTCTGCCCGATCGTTTTCTATGATTCATCCAATTGTGCGTGATTATAAATATTTGGGTGTAATACTGGATGATACGTCCAAATATCTGTGGGACATCGGAAGTCTTATCCTCCTTCATCGTTCCGAGTCCCACAGGGGATGGTTTCCTTTCTTGGCTCGCCGCCGTCTGTCCGGCCTCATAGCCACAGCGTCCTGCGCTCGTCCCTGGGCACGGTCGTCCTGAATCTCACCCTCGGATGTCCGATGACATAGACCGCGTATGCGGACAGATCCGCCCGCACTCCGAGGAAGAAGGACATGAACCTCTCCCGGTCGTTCTCCGACGCCTGCAGCATCCATCTAGAGTGGAACCCTCCGAGGCCCTTGGCGAAAGCCATCAGCTCCAGCTGCGCCATCGGGATTATCGCGTCTATCGGGAATCTGGCGAAGGCCACGATCGCCTGCCTCCCCTCCCATGTGAACGGGTTGTTCCTCCCTTTCTGTCCGTCGTCGACGTACTCCACGAACTGCTTCAGCCTGGGGTGCTCGTCCGTATGGCCCCTGAGTATGGAGGCCAGGAGCTCCATGAACTCGGGGAAGCGCTCGTCGACGACGGCGTACTCCACAGCCTGCGAGTTCTCCGCGGTGGGGGCGTATCTAACGGAGGCCAGGAGGTCCTGAAGCTCCTCGCGGGTGCATTTCCTGTCGAACCATCTGCAGCTCCTCCTCCAGCGGAGCGTCCTGGCAAGGTCTTCCGGGGATACGGGGCATCCGTCGACGGGCTCAGGGGCGTCCGTCTGGCATCTCAGGGATATCGCGCCCTTGGGGCAGACGGAGGCGCAGTGGCCGCATCTGAAGCAGCTGTAGGGGGATTCGGCCTCGTGCGCCTTCCTGTCCGCTCCGACTGCGAGATGTCCGCGGATGCATACGCTCGCGCATCTTCCGCAGCCGACGCATCCGTCCGAGATGATAAGCGTCTCTTCCATGCAGCAGGAAGGGCCTGGCGGCGATATCTATATTGTTCTCGGAAGAACAAAGGAGGCGCGAACCCAAGTGTTATGAACGCATCTGCCATTGGAATCCTGGAGTGGTCCGATGAAGATGGTAGCCATCAACGCCAGCCCTCGCAAGGGATGGAACACCGACATGCTGATCGACAAGGCGATAGAAGGAGCCGAGTCCGAAGGGGCGGAAGTGGAGAAGTTCGACCTCTACAAGCTCGACAAATTCACAGGATGCAGGTCCTGCATGGCATGCAAGAGGATCGGCCGCGCCGGAACCTGCTACATAAACGACGGATTGAAGCCCGTCCTGGACGCGATCAAAGGGTCCGACGGGATCATAATGGGCGCCCCCAACTACTTCGGGGACCTCTGCGCCGAGTTCAAGCTGCTGTACGAGAGGCTCCTGTTCCCGTACCTCACCTACGACCCTTCCAGCATGAACTGCAACGACCGCAGGGTGCCCGTCCTCCTCATAATGACCAGCAACGCCAGGGACGACATGTACAGCGGCATGCTGGAGACCTACAGGCGCAACCTCGAGACCTTCATGGGCCCCACCAAGGTCCTGGTGAGCGGAGAGACCCTGCAGGTGGAGGACTACAGCAAGTACACGCTGTCGATGTTCGACCCGGTGCAGAGGAAGGAGAGGAGGGAGAAGGTCTTCCCGCAGGAGCTGCAGAAGGCTTTCGGGCTAGGGGCAGATATGGTTTCCGGGAACCGATCGGCCCTCGGAACCTCATCCTGAGGCAGACCGACCCTGTTCTCTGGCAGCACGGGCAGCCGTCCATCGCGAAGAAGCCCAGTCTGCCGCAGGCGCGATGGATGCTCCCGTCCTCGTCGGAGGAGTGCACCGAGACCGCTCCGATGCCTTCGTTGGCGGCCACGGCCATGACGGACCTCACGAGGCGCTCGACGGTGTCCTCGGGCGCGTCTTCCGACACCTGCAGGCTGTCTATCCTGCATTCCGCGCCTTTCCTGTAGCTGGCCGTCCCTACATTCCTCTCGCCGTCCATCGCCACCAGGCGTCCGCATCCGTCGTCTTGAACCTGTTCGCTGACGATCCTGACCACAGTTCCCAGACGGGCGGCGCATGCTTAACTGTTCCTGTCGCGAACCCAGAAGACTATTAGTCCTGCGGCGGCATGCGGAAAACATGGCTAACCGCGAGCATTTCGACGCCATCGACCGCGCCGGAGAGATTCTGAAAGCTGTAAGCAAGTGCGCGTTCATCACGACCAGGAGCGGCGACAAGGTGAACAGCATGGCCATAGGTTGGGGCACCATGGGCATCCTGTGGAGGAAGCCGGTGTTCATCGCGTACGTGAGGAACAGCAGGTTCACCCGGGAGATGCTGGACCGCAGCCCGGAGTTCACCGTGAACGTCCCGACGGGGCCTTACGACAAGAGCATCTCCAAGGTGTTCGGGAGCCAGAGCGGGCGCGACGTGGACAAGATCTCCGCTTCCGGTGTCACCCTGGTAGACGGAGAGAAGGTGTCCGTACCAGGCATCAGGGAGCTCCCTATGACCCTGGAGTGCAAGGTGCTGTACAGGCAGCCACAGGACGTGTCGCTCATCCCGGAAGACATAAAGGCGATGTTCTACCCCCACAAGGACGTTCCAGGGACGCACGACTCCGACACGGACGACCACATCGCCTACATCGGCGAGATCGTCAGCGCCTACGTCATCTCCTGAATCGACGCCTGCCGAGCCTCTGCACGGCGATCTCCGCGAACAGACGGTAGTACTTCAGGTCGCCTGAGCAGGAGATGTAGAACAGGGCCTTGCAGTCCCCGTTGTGCATGTTGTCCGGCCTCCTCGTCACCTTGGGGTCGTCGTACCATTCGGGGGCGCCCTGGAAAAGGACGCGGATCCTCCTGTCGCGCTTGCTGGGATAGCAGTACGCCACAGTCTTGCTGACCCCGGGGTACTTGAAGCTCACGTAGGTGGACGTCACGTTGGCTACGATCGCGGGGTCGAGGTCCTTTGTAGAGGACTCGGCCACCTTGAGCCACTCCTCCATCTCCACGGGCAGCTTCAGCCTGGAGTAGTCGGATATCGGGGCCTCGCGGCGCTCCGGCTGCGACGTCTCGTCCATGAGGAACGCGCCGAGGCCGGACGCGGATTTCGGATGAAGGTCCGTCCCCATCATGTCGTAGACGTCCAGGATGTAAGGAAGGGCCCTGTCGCACTCCTCCTTCTCGTCCTCGTTCGCGGCTTTCCCGGTGGTGCTCCGGGTCTTGTTGACGAACCTTCCTGCGCCGTCAATGAGGCGCCTCAGGCGGTCCTCTATGTAGCGGATCTTGCTGTCGTTCAGGAAGGTGCTGTCGAAGGAAGTGAACACTATGCAGTCCTCCCAGAGGACGTCCTTGTCCCCATGGCTGGTCGGCCTGCTGTCTATGCCGTTGGTGGAAGTGCCGACGTACAGGCAGTCGCTCCCTTCGGCGTCCTTCCCCCTGAGGAGGTAGACCACGAAGTCGCTGTCCGGCTTCTCTCCGTGCTTGTTGGACTCCAGCAGCTGGTACGGGATGCGGTAGAACCTGAAGCTGGTCCCTTTGGGAGTGACCACGATGCATCTCGATTGGCGGTAGCTGACTGTGAAGGAGGTCATGACGCAGGGGCGGATCGGACACGGATCCTAAAAACGTGACGATCTTCATGCCCGGCCGCCCGCTCGGTCGCGGTAGTGCGCCAAGACGTACAGGTTCTCGTCCGGCGTCATCGGGGGGACCCCGCATTCAGGCATGATGACCGGATACCCTATCTCCGCATACCTCCTCGCCGAAGCTCTAACTCCGTCGGGCGTGCCCTGGAGCAGGCATCTCACCGGCTGGACCCCTCCGACGAGAACGGTCTTCCCGGAAAGCCTGTCGAATATCCCCTGCGGATCCCCGCTGGTCTCCACGGACAGCGCCGTGCCGCCTAGGGAGGCCAGGTCTTCGAGCACGCCGCCGGTCTCCCCGCAGGAGTGCACCGTCGAGAAGGACTCCTTGATGCTGGAATGGATCCTGGTCTGGTACGGCCTCACGAACGTGTCGAAGGTTCCGCCGGTCTGGGTGTCCTCGGAGCCTTCCGTGATTATGAAGACGTTGTCCGATGCCGCGGAGAGGGCCTCGGCGTAGGCGCATTGGTAGGGGGTCATCCTCTTCACCCATTCCAGGCACCTGTCAGGGCACATCAGCAGGCCCATCAGGAAGTTCTCCATCCCGGTCAGCAGGCTGGCCACCAGCATCGGCCCCGCCATACCCGAGGTGACGAACAGATCCGGATGCTCCTTGGACAGCCTTTCGGCAGCCTCTATGTGCATCCTCACCCTGCCACCCGACACGAACTCGTCCACAGGCATGAGGTCTGGAGGGTCCATGACGTCGTCAGGCGTCCTGTAGGGCGAGCCGAGAGCCGCCGGCTGGCTGTTCTTCCTTCCGGGAGATATCTCGCATCCCAGCCTCTCCGCTTCGGCGGTCAGGTCGAAAGGCACCCTCGCGGTGGCGAAACCGAACAACTCGGAAGGCTGCAGGGCAAGCCTGACCATCTTGTCGATGTCGAAGTTGGCGTCCGGCCAGCAGCAGCCGCAGGCGTCCATCATGGAGACCGTGCCAGACTGGGAGAATATGGCGGGAGGGTGGGCGTCCCCCTCCCCGTTCATGGCCGCGACGATCTCGTCCTTGGAGTTCACGGACGAAGACCGGCATGTGCGGATAAAAAAGGTGTCCAGGTGGGCATCCGATGCCATGGGAAAGGAGGCGTCTGGCCGGCATCGGCCGAGCTTTCAGACCCTTTGTAAATTCGATGTTCAAGCACACTTATAAACGATTTCGGTCGGAACTACATGGCCTGAAGCCTGGATGAGTGCCTGCATTATACATTGATTATTGGTTATTATTCCAATTAATTTTTCTTTCTAATATTTAGTTTTTA
>JAFYAH010000041.1 GCA_017540825.1 Candidatus Methanomethylophilaceae archaeon
AAGAGGTGCAGGACGATCTGCGAGGCCCTGAAGGTCCCCGTCCCCGTAGAGGTCAGGGAGAACATGGGGATCTGCAGTCCGGAGGACCACGAGTCGATGCTGCAGCCCGAGTGAATTTACCTACCACACCAGACTTTAGGTTTCAAGACACAGGCCAACCAGGATAGCAATATTTATAATCAAGATGCGTGATTAGGGCAATTACGCCGTGGTAACTCAGTTGGGAGAGTGCAAGACTGAAGATCTTGAAGTCGCTGGTTCGAGCCCGGCTCACGGCACCATGTTTCTTCCCGACATAATGACGATGGGGGTCTGTCTTGGAGCCTGACGTAATCTTCATAGATATCCGCACCTGCGAATTGAAGATGTCCCAGCTCATGGCGGAGATCAAGCGCCTCCAAGAGGAGCATCCCGACTACGAGGTGTTCATGGACGGCGACGCCTACGCCATCGTCGGGCGCAGGAGGAAGCAGCGATGGGCCGCGGAAGGCTGACCATCGGGCTGTACAACTCCTACGACCAGAACTTCAGGGAGCCCCACAGGCGCGTCATCGCCCGCGCCGGCGACCTCGCGATGGCCTTCGACATGAACCTGGCCCTGTTCGGGTTCCCGATCCTGGAGGAGACCCGCACCCCCGTGGAGGTGGCCAGCTGGATCGCCGGAACCACCAGCATAGGCCATCACGGCGACTATTTCGTCGAGCTCGCCGAGAAAGGCCGCTTCCAGAAGTTCCCGTACCCCTCCAAAGGGTTCCCTCCGCAGCTCGGGACGCCTGTCCTCACAACATGCAGGCCCGAACCTTCCAAGAAGATCACAGTGGCGCAGGCGGCGGAGATGGTGGAGGGAGGGCAGAGCCTGCTGCTGGTGTTCGGCATCGGCCCTCATGGCGTTCCTAAGGACGTCATGAAGATACCGAAGCACAACCTCGACATAACCCCGGGCGGATTCTCCCTGGAGACCTGCGCCGCGATGGGGTCGGTCTGCGGGGCGCTCTACGCGAAGCTGAACTACCGAGCGCATTTGTCTTATACATCCAATATTTTCGTCGCTATATGCTCTCGGGTTTCAAGGACCAGGTCTTCGGCGGGCATGTCGACGGCGACACGCTGACGCTCTCAGACGAATTCGGAGGCGGCGGATACAAGGTCGTCGCGATGGGCCAGGAGGCCTTGGAGAAGATCGGGGAGGGCGAGCTCCACGTCGTGTTCCAGCCGTTCTCGTTCGCCGGACGCATGAAGGGAACCCCTTTTATAACCGTCGGACCGGTCGAGAGGGAGGTCGCGGAGAAGATCCTGAAGGGGCCTGCGGACACGCCTTCCGTCCACGTGTACACTCCTGTCAGGGAGGACGCCATCGGCATCATGTCCGATCTGGGCTGGGAGCCGATCGAACGCTCGTCCTCTTTCTTCCTGGATTCCGTGAATCTGAGGAACATCTGCAGGGTGCAGGGAGAAGCCGTCCCCGGACCGGTCTGCCTTTTCGGCTCCATTCTGACCAGGCAGGAGGGAGAAGGGGCTCCGGAATGGGAGATAGACGCGAACCTCGGCTTCCATAGCCAAGGCGCGGATGCGATGAAGCTCGCTGCCGACCTCGGAGGATGGGAGTTCCATGCCGCGGACGTCAGCGAAGCTCGTCTGGGTTCGGTGGAGGAAGGCGAGGGCAGGCTGCTCATGGATCTGGAGCAGATGAGGAAGGCGCTCCGCGGCATAAAGCCCGAGGGGATGTGCGTATCCGTGGAGAACGCTCCCCGCGACGTCCTCGTCAGGGTGTGCCGGGACAAGAGCAGGCTGGGGGTCCTGTCGACCTTCACACCTTCCCGCGAGGATGCGGAGGCGCTGCTCAGGGAGGCTAACGGCGAGGTTCGCATACTCCATTCCAAGGCCAGATGCGACGGCCTCGAGGTTCCGTACGCCGAATGCAGGGTCGGCGGCCACCGTATCAGGGCGTTCTACCGGAAGCGATTCCGAGGCCCTCGGTCGCATCCTTCGAACTGGCTGTCGTAGAGCGTCTTGAAGAACCCGCCGGCTGCGAGGAGGCTTTCGAACGTCCCCTTCTCCACTATCTGCCCCTCCTTCACGACCAGGATGACGTCCGCGTCCTTTATGGTGGACAGGCGGTGGGCTATGATGAACGAGGCCTTGTCCTCCACCAGCTTCTCCATGGCGGCCGCCACCTTCTTCTCCAGGTTGGTGTCCACGGAGCTGGTGGCCTCGTCGAGTATGAGCAGAGGGGCGTCCCTGACCATGGCCCTGGCGATCATCAGGAGCTGCTTCTGCCCAATGGACAGCTGGACGGACTCGTCAAGGACGGTGTCGTACCCGTTCTCGAGGCCTTCTATGAACTGGCCGGCGCCGATGGCGTCGCACACCTCCTCCACGCGCCCCTTATCGACGCTCTCGTCGCCCAGGGTTATGTTCTCCATCACCGAGGCGCTGAACGTCCACGACTCCTGGGGCACCATGCAGAACAGCCTCCGCAGGTCCTCCCTCCTCATGTCGGATATGTCGACGCCGTCGATGGATATCCTCCCGGAGTCCAGCTCGTAGAACCTCATCAGGATGTTGGCTATGGTGCTCTTGCCGGCGCCGGTGGGCCCTACGATGGCCACCTTCTGGCCAGGCTTCACGTCCAGGCTAAGGCCGTGGATGACGGGGGAGCCCTCCACGTAGGAGAAGCAGACGTCCTCGAACGACACGTGGCCTCTGACCGCGGGGACGGCAGCCGTCTTTTCCGACTCGTCCTCCATCTCCTCCGTCCGCATGAACTCGAACACGCGCTCGGCGGAAGCCGCCACCGACTGCATTGAGGCGAGGGTGTCGGACAGGCGGAGCAGGGGGTTGGTGAACTGCCTTACGTACACTATGAACGCCACCAGTATCCCGAAGTCCATCCTCCCATCGAGTATCATCATGGATCCGAATACGCACACCAGGACGTACCCGAGGTTGGAGATGAAGTCCATGATGCGGGGCATGAGGCTGGAAACGAACCTGGTCCTGAACGCGCTCCTGTAGAGGCTGTCGTTGATCTCCGAGAACCTCGCCATGGCGCGGTCCCTGTCGTTGTACGTGTTGACGACGTCCATGCCGTAGTACAGCTCCTCGACAAGGCTGTTCATCTGGCCGAGGCTCCTGGCCTGGGAGACGAAGTACCCCTGGGAGCCCTTGACTATGGCCAGCATCATGGCGAACCCGACCGCGACAGGTATGACGGACACCAGGGCGAGGTCCACGTTGGTCAGCAGCATCATGGCGAGGGACCCCAGCAGCATGGTCAGGGCGGTCGCCGTGTCGCAGATGCATTCCGCCGACTGGGTGCGTATGGTGTCGGTGTCGTTGGTGAACCGGCTCATCACGTCTCCCGTGCTCATGCGGTCGAGGGTCTTCAGGGGAATCCTGAACATCTTCGAGGCCAGGTCCCGCCGCATCGTGTCCCCGTTGCGCTCCGACGCGCTCGGGACTATGTAGCTCTCCAGGGTGGAGAACAGCATGTTGAGCAGGTACAGCGCCACCAGGATCGCCCCGGCGCCAGCGACGGCGCCCATGTCGACGCTCCCGCTGTCGATGCCGTCGGAGATCGCGTTGGTCACGTCCGCCAGGTACTGCGGGGCCAGCAGGAGGCAGGCCGATGCGACCAGCGAGAAGGCTATCCCCGCTATTATGTGCCACTTGTACTCGCCGATGTAGACCAGGAGGGCCCAGAGGGTCTTCCAGAGGTTCTTGGGCTTCTCGGACGTGGCCCAGCGGGGAGATCCCGGCGGCATCGGCGCTCCTCCATCTGAGCTATCGCGGTGTCGCGGTACATCCGGCAGGACTCCATGAGCTCCTTGTGGGTTCCCATGCCGACCGCCTTCCCGTCGTCCAGCACGATTATCAGGTCGGCGTCCATGACCGTCCCGACCCTCTGGGCCACGATCACCTTGGTGGTCCCTGCCATGGACGCCTTCAGCGACTGGCGCAGCGCCCTGTCCGTCTTGAAGTCCAGGGCGGAGAACGAGTCGTCCAGGAGCAGGGCCTCCGGGTCCTTGCATATGGCGCGGGCGACGGTCAGCCTCTGCTTCTGCCCTCCCGAGACGTTCTTTCCGTACTGTGAGAGCATAGTCTCCGTCCCTTCCGGGAGATGGGACACGAACTCCTCGGCCTGGGCTATCCTCAGCGCGCGGAGGACGTCGTCATGCGTCCTCGAAGACGCCGTCTCGCCGTAGTTCACGTTGTATTCGACCGTGCCTGTGAATATTATCGGAGTCTGGGGGACGTACCCCAGGCGGGAGTACAGCGCCCTGCGGGTGTAGTCCTTCACGTCCCTCCCGTCGACCAGGACCTGCCCGGAGTCCGGGTCGTACTGCCTGAGGATGAGCTTTATCAGCGTGCTCTTCCCGCTCCCGGTGGAGCCCAGGACGGCGAGAGTCTGGCCTCTCCCTATCCTGAAGCTGACGTCCTCCAGAGCCGGCGTCCTTCTTCCGGGATAGGTGAACGTGACGTTCCGGAACTCGATCTCGCCTTCGGAGGCCGTCTCCCCGTCGAAGCTTCCCTCGGGCACGCTCTTCTCCCTCTCGATTATCTCCGTCATCCTCCCGTAGGCCACCTTGGCGCTGGGGAAGCCGCGTATGACGCCTGTGAACATCATGAAGGCCGTCATGACCTGCAGGGCGTACGAGGAGAACACGATCATGTCGGAGAACATCTGGAACTTAGACTCCTGGTCCGACACGCCGGCAAGCATGAGCGCTCCGCTCCAGTAGATGGCTATGGTCATGATGTTGATGACCGTGTTGGACATGCTGCCCATGGGCGCCATCCGGGCGAAGATGCTGACGTTGTTGTCCAGGAGGGCCTTGCTGGCGTCGTCGAACTTGGACGTGCGGTAGCCTTCTGCGTTGTAGGCGCGTATCACCTTGGAGCCTGTGAGGTTCTCGCGGACCTCGCGGTTCACGTCGTCCTTCAGCCACTGGATGCGCCTGAAGAACTTCATGACGCACCACATGACCACGGCTATGGTCGCCATGATGACCAGGACCCCGGCTATGGTTATGCTGGTCCACTCCCAGTTGGAGCCGGAGATCTTGAGCACCGCCCATGTGGCCAGGATGGGGGACTTGACGATGACCTGCAGGCTCCTCCCGAAGAAGTTCTGCAGCTGGTAGGGGTCGTTGGTGCTCCTGGTGACCAGGGACGCCGCGGATATCTCGGAGATGTCCTGAGAGGAGAGGTCCTGCACCCTGGAGAACATCCTCAGGCGGAGGTTGCGGGTGAACGAAGCCGCGAACCTTGCAGCGAAGAACCCTGCGCCCACGGAAGACACGAGGCTGAGGAGGGCGCACGCGATCATCCCGTAGCCCTCTTCCGCCACCAGCTCCTGCCCGCCGCCGGTCTGGATGGCGTAGGTGATGTCGTTCATGTACTCGGGGATCCGGAGGTCCAGGTACACCTGGAACACTATGCATGCGGTGCAGAGGACGACGTACGCCCACTCCTTTCCCGTGAAGTACCTGAAGAACATCGTTCGGCTCCGGCGGTCAGTAGATGAACAGCGTGTTCGGCATGCCTTTCTTCAAGATAATCTTCTGCTTCCGTCGGCGCGTCCGCCGGTCCTGCAGGAAACCATCGGGAGAGTCCGCCCGCTGTAAAGCGTTTGTCCCGGAGCCCAGGTCATCCGGACTCCGGGGTTGCAAGGCTTCGCATCAGCTTCCGTACATCTCGACGAACAGCCTGTTCAGGATGTCCGGGGGCAGGAATCCGCCCGGGTACAGGTCGAGATAGTCGTAGACGACCCTGTTCTTCGTCATGGAGGCGAAGGCCGGGTTGTTGTTGAACCTGGACGCCGCCACGTCCTGGGACACGTTGTCCGCCATGATGATTATGAGGTCCGGGTTCAGGGAGGCGATGTACTCCGGCTCGAGCCAGTCCCTCCATCCGTCGTAGACGTTGATCCCGCCGCAGACGTTGATCATGTCCCCCGAAAGGAAAGAGGACCCGTAGAGCTGGTACTTGTCGCCGGAGGAGGGCAGGATCATCATGACCTTCCTCTTCTCGGCGTCGCTGAGGCCGGACGTCTTCTTCTCCACCTCGGCATAGACGCTGGTGAACTCGTCTATCTTCTCCTTGGCCAGCTCTTCCATGTTGAAGATCTTGCCTATCATCTCCAGGATGCCTATGTAGTCGTCCACGCAGTTCGCAGGCCTGTTCGTGACGAAGCAGCTGGTCCCGCGGGCGTTCCATTTGTCGTAGGTCCCGAGGTACGAGTCGGTGAAAGTGGACTCCCATCCGAGGATGGCGTCGGGGTTGAGGCCGACGGCCTGCTCCACGCTGAAGGTGGACTTGTCGAGCTTCGGGACAGCGTCGTACGCCGCCTGGAGCTCCGGGAGGATGCACACCCTCTTCGGCTCTGCAACGGTGTACTCTCCCACGACCTTGTCGCCGAGGCCGAAGTAGCACAGGAGCTCCACCGTGGAGGATTCCCAGACCAGGATCCTCTCCGGCTTCTTGGTCACCGTCTGGTCCGCGAAGCCGCCGTTCATGACGGTGTTGACCGTGACGGGGTAGTACTCGGAGTCCGGCAGGGTCTTGATTCCGTACATCTCGTTGAATATCCTGTCGAGGATGTCCGGAGGCAAGAATCCGCCAGGATAGAGGTGGAGGTACTGGTACACCACCCTGTTGTCGGTCATGGAGGCGAAGGCAGGGTTGTCGTTGAACCTTGCTGCGGCCACATCTTCCGACACGCCGTTCGCCATCAGTATAATCAGGTCGGGGTCCAGAGATGCTATCAGCTCCGGGCTGACCCATTCCTGCCCGCCGCTGAACGCATTGATTCCGCCACAGACGGTGATCATGTCGCCGGATAGCGTCTGGGCGCCGTATAGCTGGTATCTTCCGTCAGATGCAGGGTTCACCATGAGAGCCTTCACCTTCTGGCTGTCTGAAAGGCCTGCAGTCTTCGACTCGACTTCGGAATAGACGCTCGTGAACTCTTCTATCAGCTCCTGCGCCTTGTCCTCCATGTTGAAGATCTGTCCGATCATCCTGAGGGTCCCTAGGTAGTCGTCGACGCAGTTGTTGGGCTTGTTGGCGACGAAGCATGAAGTGCCGCGCGCGTTCCAGGATTCGCAGGACCCCAGGTAGGAGTCGGTGAATGTGGATTCCCATCCGAGTATGACGTCAGGGTTCAAGGCGATGGCTTCTTCTACGCTGAACGTGAACCTGTCGATCTTTGGAACCTTGTTGTATATGGACTGAAGCTCTGGGACAATGCACTGTCTGACCGGAGACAGCTCGGTATATTCGCCGACAATCTTGTCCTGGAGTCCGAAATAGCATAGCAGCTCCACGGTCGACGACTGCCATACTAGCACTCTTTCGGGCTCTTTGGGAACGGTCTGGCTGATCTTCGATCCAGTCATCACTGTCGAGACGGTAACGGGGTAGTAGTCGCCGGAGCTTTCGCCGTACAGGTCGTTATACACGTTGCTGAGCAGGTCCGGCGGCAGGAAGCCTCCCATGTATATGGACGTCCACGGGTACACCGCGATGTTCCGGGTCATGGAGGCGTAAGCCGGGTTGGTTATGAACTTCTGCAGCGCTTCTTCCTTGGTGATCTGGTTCGCCCCGATGATGATCTTGTCTGGAGTCAAGGAAGCAAGATATTCGGGATCCAAGTGCTCCATCGCGCCGTCGCAAAGGTTGATCCCGCCGCAGACCGTAATTATGTCTCCAGTAAGGAACTTAGAGCCATAGACATAGTCAACTCCATTGGTGTCAACTTCAAGTATGAGCGCCTTGACCTTTTCGTCGTCTGATAGCTTGCTGGTCTTCTTCTCCACTTCGGAATAGACGCTGGTGAACTGCTTTATCAGACTGTCAGTCTCATCCTGCTTGTTGAACACCTTTCCTATCATCTCCAGGATGCCAAGGTAGTCGTCTACGGTGTCGCTGGGCCTGTTGGTGACGAAACAGGCCGCTCCGCGGTCGTTCCAGCTTTCATGGGAGCCCAGGTAGGTGTCTCTGAAGGTGGACGCCCAGCCCAGTATGACATCCGGCTGAAGTCCAATAGCACCTTCGACGCTCAGGGTGCGCCTGTCGATCTTGGGAACGGAGTTGTATTTGCTCTGCAGTTCGGGGACCGTGCACACGTAGTTGGGCTCTATGTCCGTGTATACGCCAATGATCTTGTCCTGGAGCCCCAGATAGCACATGAGCTCCGCGGTTCCGGACTGCCATATGAGGACCCTCTCCGGCTCCTTTGTCACGGTCTGCTCGACTTTCTTTCCATCTATGGTGGTCGTAACGGTCACCGGGTAGTAGCTGTCCGTCTGGGAGCCGCCGTACATGTCGTTGTACATCCTCTGGACGATGTCCGAGGGGAGGACCCCGCCGTCGTAGATCTCGTAGAACCCGTACGGCACGACCTTGTCCGCCTGGGCGACGAAGGACTTCAGGCCGGGGACGTCGTTCAGCTGCTGGACGGCGTCCTTCTTGTTCTGCTCGGTCATGCCCTTGGCCATCACGAAG
>JAFYAH010000042.1 GCA_017540825.1 Candidatus Methanomethylophilaceae archaeon
GAGAGCCGTCGCCGACCTTGATCATCGCGGTCAGCCCGGAGGCGTCCGCGGGGGAAGCCATGTTAGCCACCGAGAAGACCAACTCGGTGGTTCCTGCTGGGATGTCGCAGGTGAACGGGTCGCCGTTGGCGACTTCGATAGAGAGGGGGCCGTCTCCGGATTCATTTTCTGGATTGTACACAAAAACTGGTCCCGAATTATAAAAAGCTTGATAGCCTATATAATTTAACACAGAACCGTCATCGAACTCGACCAGCCTGAGATTGAATAGACCAGCAAATGCATAATCGCCTATTGATTCTACAGTCTTCGGTAGGTGTATACATTCGATTTCGTCAGATTTAACATTGCTATTTGAAATGAAAAAAGCACCAATTTCTCCAACAGCGTGCTCCTTACCATATGAATCGTAAATCGTCTGAGGTATTATCAAATCGACAACTTTTCCACTCCCTGTAAAATCAACAGATTTCAATCTGGCACTACCGTCATCACAAATTTCATAGCTCCAGGTAAAACTTTCAGATTCATAACCCCCAACACCTGAAGCATCATAATTGAAATAAACAAAGCCTGTTGCCAGTAGACCAAAAACCATCAATCCAACAACAAACTTTTCTTTCCAGTTCATTGCCTCTCAACCTCCATCATTACTAATTAAATATCCTGGAATATCATTTGGCATCAAACACTCCGCGATCGAGTACTTGCTTCTAAGCAATACCATGAATAATTTGCCTTGTGACTTGACCCTCTGCATACCCTACAATGATAAGATATGGGTGAGGGTATTTGTTTAACACCCTCACTTTTACAAAGGTTAGTTTGGCAATTTCCCAAGCAGTCTTGACTCATAGTCCAAGTCTGTTGAGGATTTTATAGTCTGACCTCGCCACACGATGCCTGAAAAGATATCATGTGGCGAAATCAGACTAAAGTCGACTGAGACCCTCACGGGATTTACACTCGACTTTACTCTAAATCGCTTTGTACTGCCCACCTTCTCTCAGTAGTAGAACTTCGAGAGATAATACGTATACATGAAATTACTCCCTTCATCTCCTCCCAACGAGCCGCTGATTTGTGAGTAGTATCCAGGACTGTATGATAACCAACTGTTTGTCGTGTTAAATGACCAATAAACATACAGCGAATAGTTCCCGCCGGCATCACTGCCGTACGTTGGCCCTATTGTGGTTACATTGAACATTGTTCCAATCCAAGAATAGTATGTGTAATAATCATCACTCGCATCATTCGGAGTCCCATTATTGTTGAGTTTCCATGTTATTTCCTGAGCAGTCAGATTTGAAGATTTTATTGCATTTTTAAGTGCAAGATAAACATCAGATCCATATCCCTTCACATCAACCCCTGTAGATCTCTGCAACATAGACGTTGATATATTTCCAGTCATCCATGTGTTCCAATTAGTGTCATAGTATATCATCTGAGTGCCAGATGTAGAGTATGCTGTTCCATACTGGTCCTTAAAATTGAACACATACTCGAAATCAGAATCATTCTGCGTCACCTGCGTCAGTCCAATCATCCCGCTGGCTCCTGCAGGGATGCTCTGGTAGGATCCGATGCAGATCGCGACGTTGGAAGCTCCTGCGCTGGCCCCTGCGCTCCAGTTCGAGTCGGGGAAGGTGACGTACTGAGCGTAGTCGCTGAAGCACCTGTACCACCCGAGAGCGGGCTCTGCTATCCTCCAGGTGCCAGCGGTGTCGCTGCATACGAATGTGGTGATGTCGTTCGCGCTGTAGGTAACTCCCCCATAAGTGACCTGGGAGATGGTACCGTAGTTCATGTTGGGATTGTAGCCAGCGGTCTGCGAGCCGTCGGCGGTTATGTCGAAATTCAAAGTGCTCTTCGCCGAGTCTATGGCCTGGTAGAGGTCATACGTAGCGGCGGACTTGCTGCTCCATGAGGTACCGTTATAGAAGTAGACCATGTAGCTGCCAGTGGCGGTGGCATCCGAGTCGTCGGATACGTCCACTACAACTCCAGCGACAGCCACCATTAGAATGGCTGCTGCAAAAGCGAATAATTTGTTATTCATCATCCACACCCCCTGAACCATTCCGATGCATCATCCGACGACGCACAGCCGCTGTTCGACGGAGATTCGGCTCTCTCTGTCTAGACCGCCATCAAGCCGAAGGACCTCAGTTCGAGCGTCTGCATCTTCATGAATCAAGTGACAAGAGTATGTGTCATGCCGATATATAGAAAAAATGCCGTTTGAAACCCATTTGTATAACCAGCCATCATTTTATGCGGTTTACTATCCACTATTGCATCTAAGAATGATTGCAGCCGCATTTCAGGTCATCGACCGGGGATCGGGATGCTGTGGACGCGGATGGGCGCGGACATATCGCCTGCATGCGGATGGGCGACTTCGCCACTTGATTCTCATTCGTCGCTGCGCTTGCTTGAATCACGGCTCACATCAGAGCATAGATCCTCATAAGGCACGCTCACGGCAAGAACGTCTTCCAGCGAGATCCCCGTCTCTTTCGATATATGCACTGCCTTCTCCCCTCTCTCCAGACGAACGATGATCTCCGCTTGGAAACGGGACAGCCCCGAGGAAACAAGGTAGTCCGCCTTGCCGACATCACCCGGAATAGCTCTGACAGCGGAAAGCATCTCCGCAGTCAGACGAACCCCGTCGGATCCGCTGCCGCCTTTTGTCCTGCGCATCACCGTCACGGTCGTTGCAGGCCCGCAAACCGGGCATATGACGGCAGCCCCTTTCTTGACGGGATCCTTCCAACGCGCTCCGCATCTTCTGCAGAAGACGTCCAAGACCTCGGCGTCCCAGACCCTGGATCTGCATGAAGGGCAACGCTCCGGCCTCTCGTCGTACGTCAGCCACTCATGGCCGCACCTGCTGCAGACGGCCTTGTGAAACTCCTTGTCCCATGCGGTCGAGCGACAGCGAGGACAAGACTTCACACGGCTGCTTGAACGGGGAAACCATTCGTATCCGCAAGCCAGGCATCTATTTGCGCCACTTTCGCAAGAGGCCCTGCCAGCTCCATATCCGCGACGACCTGAGGCTTGACGGCCCTTCGACATCCTGCCCATATGCCATCCCCCTTATCCCGTTAGATGCGGGCCCGCCGCCTCCGAAGAATTGCATGTCCGAGAAGTGCCACGACGGCCGCGGCAGCGACGATGACGACAAGCATAAGGAAGCCGCTCGTTCCGCCTCCTTCTTCTTCCACCTCGAGCCCGAACGGAGAGCGCTCCCACGACCCCCTGTGCTCGGCGGAGCAGAGCACCTTGGCGGAATCGTTCAGGAACACGGTGTCGTCCCCCTCCGGGCATCCGCCCCGGGCATGGACCTCCCCCAGAGAGACGCAGTCCGCGAACGCGTACCCTCCGACTCTCCCGAGTGAAGCGGGCATCGCCACGCTCGCCATGGAGGAGCAGCCCCTGAACGCGGACCTGCCTATCTCCTCGACAGAGCCAAGAGAGACCCTGCACAACGACTCGCAGCCGTAGAACGCCTCGCTCCCTATCGTCCTGACGGAGCCAGGCAGCGACGCCTCTTTCAGGGAGGAGCAGCGGTAGAACGCCATGTCGCCTATGGACGACGGAGATCCCCCTATGTCCACGGACTCCAGCGCCCCGCAGTATCCGAAGATTCTTGCAGGCGTGGAGCAGACCTCCGCCCTATTCAGCGAGGAGCATAGGTAGAACGCCCCCTCCCCTATCGCAACACCCTCGGGGACCGAGACCTGCTCCAGGGAGCGGCAGTCCCTGAAAGCCTCGAACCCTATGTACCTCGTCGATCCGGCGAGATCGAACGACTCCAGCCTGTAGCATGCACGGAAAGTCTCGTCGTCGACGGCGCCGAGGGACTCCGGGACGCTGACCCTCTCTATATCAGAATAATAGAACGCCCTCTGCCCGATCGCGGCGAGCCCCTCCGGGAGGACGGCTTCCACGATGTCCGACCTCCTCTCTACCTGCCCGTCCGCCCTCATGGCCCCCGCGAACGCGTACGGCCCTATCGAGGACACCTTCTCGCCTCCGACCTCGGACGAGATCCTCAGGACACCGCCCGTCGGGACCCCTCCGACGGCCATGGCCCCGTCCGGGAGGATGGCGTACTCCACCCCGTATGCTTCTACATTCGCAATCGTCTCGGAGCCTTCCCATCCTGCGGCCCCCTCGAGGGAATGGATCGCCACTCCCTCCCGGAACGCCCCTCCCATGTCCGGGCGGTCGCCAAGAAAGTATACGTCCGTCAGCCGCTCGCACCCGCGGAAGGCCCCGGCCTCTATCGACCGCACCCCCGGAGGCACCACAACGGCCTTCGCCGCGCATCCGTCGAACGCCCCGGACGATATCGACCTGACGTCGTACCCCTCTAGGACCGCGGGCACGTGCAGGACCTCCGAGCCGGACTCCGCCCCGGTTATCACGCAGTAGTAGTTCGGATGGGAGCTGCCGTAGGTCTCGTACTCGTAGACGGACCCGTCCGGAGCGGTCTCGGAAGCCTCGGCGCACCCTGCGAGGGCGATGACCGACAGGGTCGCCATAGCTGCAAGGAGCAGAGCGCGCCTCATACCATATCCGTCCCCACGGAAGCCGCAGAGGCCCTGGACGACCTCATGTCCTTCGCGACGACGAGGACCAGGAGGTCGCCCTCCTCCATGCGTGCCGCCTCCACGGCCTCCTGCACCGCATCCTTGTCCGCGCCCTCCAGGCAGGCGTCCATCCTCAGCAGCTCCCCTCCGCGGAGGGCGAACGCGAAGGCCTCCTCCGCCCCGGACCTGATGGCCATGTCCCTCTGGGCGTAGCCGTCGGTGAACCTGTCCGCCCTTCCGACCACCACCACGCCGAACATGTGCCCCCTTCCTGGGACCTCGCCCGCGTCCACGAGCCTCAGAGGAATGTCGCGGTAGGCCCCCTATCCCTCCGGCGTGACGGAGACGCCCGCCCTGCTGACCGACACCATCCTCCATCCCCTCATTATCTTCAGGAGGTTCCTCGTGCTCCCCTCCCCGATGCCCAGCTCCTCCGAGAGGGCGCCCCTGCTGAGGGTCCCATTCCTGACGAGCGTGTCCAGGACGAGGTACACGTGGGCCCCACTGTACTTGGACACTGGCCCGTACTTGCTGTCGTTGAAGATGATCATCCGCAGAGCCCCGCTTCCTTGCAGGCGTCCATGAACGGTATCACCGCTTCCATGACGCTCTCGAGGGACACGTTCAGCTCCATCGATATGGGGACGACCCTCATCCCGCTGTCGAACCTCACCACTATCTGCGCCTCCTCCGTCGTCATCCCGCGCCCGGTCAGGAACTCTATCTTCGACCTCTCGTCCTTCTTCCGACGCATCTCCTCTATCGAGGAAGGGCTGAAGCATGCGAGCTCCGAGGCCTTCCTCGGCCTGTTGGAGACCACCATGCCCTTGCGGCTCGACTGCCCGCATCCGGGACAGGCCAGCACCTCCCCCGACCTCATCGGGTCCGACCAGCGCCTCCCGCACACCTTGCACCTGACCTCTATGAGCTTCGGCTCCCACTTCTTGGACTTGCAGCTTGGGCACCGCAGCGGCGCCTCGTCGCCGGTTATCCAGGTGTGCCCGCATCTCTGGCACTTCACCTGCCTCGCGGAGCTCCTGCCCCACTTGGTGGAATGGCATCCGGGGCATGCGACGGGCCTCTTGCCCAGGCGGGAGGTCCACCTGTGCCCGCACATCGAGCAGCGCAGCTTCTCGCCGCGCTCTGCCGGGCTTTCGACATCGATGCCGCTGCTGGAGATAGGATGGTCCATTGGCGCGCCTCCATTGGAATATATCGCCAATATAACTGTCAACATCAAGTAGGTTATTTGTCCGAAATGGTGTATTTTGTAATAGGCTGAATCTATAAATGAAATGTTCGGGCAGAATAGCTTATTATATCGTCTAAAGCCATATCGTCCGTCGCTCCTCCGGGTCGCCGTAAAGGGATATCGGGTCGTCGGTGAATATGGAGTCGTTGACGACTATCCCGCTATCCGAGTAGGACCTCATGATGGCGTCGAAGGCGAGCCGCACGCTCTCTATCGTCTCCCCCCTAAGGAGCGCTATCGCCTCGGGGCACATCCCGACGAAGTGCAGGGCAAGTATCTCGGCCAGACCCTGGCTCAGCCCCAGGCGCTGCTTGAAGTAGGGAACGTTCCCCATGCAGTCGTCCTTGTGCTGTAGCATATGCGCCGCGAGCTCCCTCCAGTACCCTTCGTGCGACGGGTCCCCCGCCATCGAGACCAGCTGCTTCAGCGGGGTACCGCTGCGCCTCATGATCTCCTCGATGTATGAAACCGCCTCCGGGAGGCCGTCCGCCCACAGGTATACGCACCCTATCCCGTCCTTGTGCAGGTAGGTCAGCTTGTAGCGGTCCCCCTCCCACAGCACCACCTGGCGGTCGTCCTCGCCGATCGGCTTCGACATCCCGCACCTCGGGCACACCGGCATGCTCTGTGTGGTGGACCACGTCTCCCCGCAGAACCCGCACTGCTGGTCTATCACGGGCTTGCCGGACCCCGCGCTGGAGCATTTGGGGCACTTCGCCCCGGGAGTCCTGGGCACGTAAATGCTCCCGCACTGGGGGCACGACGCCATCGTCGGCACCTCGTTCCACTTGCGGGACCTGCACGAAGGACACGCCTTGACCTTGTCCGAGCCCTCGCTGTTGTTGGCTATCCATTTGTAGCCGCACCTCCTGCATTGGAGCTTGAACGCAGGTTCGTTCCATTTGAGTGACTGGCACTTGGGGCATTTCTTAGGGGCACCGGTGCTGTTCATCCAAACGTTCCCGCACCTGCGGCAGATGTACTGGGGGTTGCGGGGGGCCTTCCACTTCTTGGACTTGCAGAGCGGGCATCTGACCGGGTCCCTCTTGGAGCGGGCGATCCAGACGTGGTCGCACTGGTTGCAGTGGCGCTCCTCCGGATCGCCGCTGTCGAATATGTGCTTCCCGCAGGCGGGGCAGACGTCGTCGAGGCTCTCGAGGGTCCAGCCCTTCCCGCAGAACGCGCAGACGTGCTCCCTCGCGACAGGGACGTCGTAGCGGGACGAGCGACAGCGAGGGCACATCCTCGGCTTCTTGTCGTTGCGGACCATCCAGCAATGGCCGCATCTGTAGCAGTACATGTTCTTCCCGTTCCACGACTCCTCCGTCGCCATATGCTTCCCCTTCCTCAATATACCATGTTGGATTTATCGACCATCATCGATTCCCTACCCGTGTCCTTTAATGAGCGCGGCCTCGCAGCCCCCTTGGAATCGTAGCGGGCGTCGGGAGCTCGATGTCGGCGCCGTCCTTCTGCGTCGTCTGCAGCACCAGCCCGAAGTAGCGGTACCTGTCCATGTCGTACATCCCGAGCGCCCAGTCGTCGAACGTCCATTGCCTGGCGTCGTCGAGTCCGGGAGCGTTCGGATTGTAAGAGTACTGGGACCAGTAGGTGTAGTCCCCGTTGTGGAGGTCCACGTCGGACCACCCCAGGAACTCCAGGAACCATCCGTACATGTCCTCCCTGATCCCGTGAGAGTGGAAGACCAGACCGTCGAGAGCGTAGTCCACGGAGTCGCCGTCCTGCGTCCTCTCCAGCTCCATCGACGGGAACATGAAGTCGTGCACCGCGTCGGCGAGAGCCTCGTTGACGCATCTCCCCTCGCCCTTTATCCAGAACCCGGCCTCCGCGTCCTCAGCCGTCACCCCTGCCGTCTCCAGCCATTCGGACAAGGCCTCGAAGTTGGACGAGACCTCCGGGACGCCGGACGAGGACAGATCCTCCAGAGAAGGAATCTGGATGAAGAAGAACGCCTCCTTCAGAACCTCGTGCCCCGGGACGGAGTAGACTGTCTCCCCGCCGGCCTCCCTGGCTTCGGAATAGTCCAGCGCCAGGGTCATCCCGTCGACCGCCCTGGAGGAGCCTGCGTCCACCCATCCCTCGGGGGACCTCCACCTGTACACCGTCCAGCGATGGCCGTCCGAGTCCGCTTTCCCCTTGTAGGAGAGTACGCTTCCGTCCTCGGAGAGCACCAGGTCGTCGCCCAGAGCGTCCTCCAGGATCTCCCGCACGGTGAGCCCCCTGCCTTCGAACGAGACGTAGGAGCCGCCTTCGGTCACACGCACCTCTGCGACAGGCCTGACATCGGGGGAGGCGTCCTTAGGAGGGCCTCCGCCCTGCATCGCGAGCGCCGCGACGACGATCGCCAGAGCCACCAGGACAAGGACCGCCAGGACAGCGCTGCGGGACGGCATGGTATCACACGCGCTCCAGGATCCCCGTTCCGGACCGCAGCCCGAACAGAATCTGCACCCCTCCGGTGACCGGAGACCCCGATGCGTCGAAGGACAGCCTCCCTCCGGAGACCTTCCCTTTGACCTTCTGGACCCCTCCGAGGTAGAGGTACACGTCCATCTCCTCGCCGTCCTCGGCGTCCAGCTCGACGGAGACCCTGACGGAGAGGCCCTCGCCGATCCCCTCCCCCTTCAGCGTGATCAGCACGCAGTCGGCGGGGACGCCGTGGTCCTCCCTGCAGGCTGCGTCTATGGCCTTGACCGACGAGCCGTGGGGGTTGCCCTTGACGACGCTTATGGCCGTCCCCTCGGCGATCCTTCCGGAGACCTCGACCCCCTTCCCGTTGGACAGGGCTCCGCTGCCGTTCTCGGTCCAGCGCGCCTTCAGCGTTATCCCTTCCTGGAACGAGTACACGGTGTCGGGGCCGTACCTGACGCCGTCGTGGAACCACCCGGCGAAGGCGTACCCCGGCCTGACGGTCGTCGGGAGCTCCCCGACCGGCCTCCCGTACACGCCCCAGCGCTCGCTGGACACGGGCGATCCGCCGTCAGTGTCGAACGCTATCGGGCTGGACTTCAGCCATCTCGCCTCCAGGGCGACGTCCCCGTTGACCACGGTCTCGTTCGGGACATACCCCTCGTCGCCGGCGAACCACCCTCCGAACACGTACCCCTCCCTGGAGGGCTCGTTCGTGTAGGGCAGGGCCCTTCCGACGGCTATGGCCTTCGAAGAGGCGCCCTCGCCGTTGCAGGGGTCCATCGTCACCGTCGCCGCGTCCGCGTAGACTGGCTCGACGACGGCGTCCCCGGACACCCTGTCGGAGCACGGATCCCAGGCCTTCCCCCCGGAGGACCATCCGGCTAGCACCTTGCCTGCCGGGGCCGGGACCTCGGGGAGGCAGACGAGGCATCCGTCCGGCGCCCTTACCTCCACGTCTTCCCCCATGCCCCTCACCGTCAGCACGGAGCACGCGTCCAGGAGGTCGCCGTATCTCGAGACCTGGGCCTTCTGCCCGTCCGTCAGAGAAGCGTACCTCTGGGCTATCCTCTGGAAGTCCTGATATCTGGCATGCCCCTCCTCCGCCATCGCGAGGAACCGCCCGACCGCCCTGTCCACGTCGGCGGCCCCGTAGGCGGAGCCAGCCCCGTAGCACAGGAGGGCGACGTCGTTCCTGACCAGGACGTGCCCGTCCTCCGAGATGGAGAAGCTCTGGAACGCGAACTGCGCCGGCTCCGGCCTGAGCTGGGCGACGACCTCGGTCCCCTCCGTCCTCGAGTCCCTCAGGACGAATATGTCTGCGTATCCGTTGGAGCTGTCGGCGGCCTCGCCCTGGTAGACGTGGCCGTACTCTATGAGGTATATGTAGACGGCGTACCCGTTCTCCTCGGTGGCGTACCCCGTGGTGAGGGAGGCCGTCGACTTCGTGTTCAGGTTCCCGAGCCTCTCGCGGACGCTCATGCTGCCGTCCTCGGCGACGTCGAGTATCCAGAATGGCTCGTCCGTCCCCAGTGTCTTGCCGCCTCCGCCGATGTACAGGGAGCCGTTCCAGAGCACCGGGACGCACTGGGTGCCGCCCCATTCGCAGTCGGACTCCCAGAACCTCTCGGAGTCCCTGTCGAAGCGCCCGTCGGATATGGCGTAGGAGCGGATGGCGAGATGCTCGGGGGTGTTCTCGTCCGGATCGACGGCAGAGCGGTCTATGACCCTGTTCAGAGGGATGTAGACGCGGCCTTCGTACGAAGCGGCGCCGGACGAGGCGTACTCCATGTCGAAGGCCATGGCATCCAGGACCGTCCCGTCGTAGGTGTCCACGATGTACGCGACTGCCCCGCCGGCCTCGAACCCCCTCTGGACCAGGACGGCCAGGCTGCCGAAGAACGCAGGGACGGCGTTGTACCACCCGTCGGCATCGAGGATCCAGAGCGGCCTCGCGACCTCGTCCCCTCTGAAAGGGTCGACGTCGTCCGCGGAGAAGCATGCGTATCCTCCCGAGTACGTGCCGAAGAACACCTTGCCGTCATGGTAGGTGACGGGACCCTGAACCTCTCCCCCGCCGACGGCCTCGGAGACGTAGAGCTGCTCCAGGCTGTCGGCATCGAAAGCCTTCATGACGGTCGCGGCGCCGGTGGAGGTGCACACGAACACCTTCCCGTCTCCGTACGCGATGGCCATGTTGTACACGCTGGACGAGCTGCAGGCCGCCTTCGCTATCGTCGCCCCGGTGGAAACGTCGCAGCAGTAGAGCCTCCCCTCGCTTCCCCTGTGGTAGTAGCACCTCTCTCCGACGCAGATGGCAGAGCTCGGCGACTTCCACGACATCGACGCGGACTCCATGGGGTCGTAGACCTCCCATTGCAGTGCCATCTCCTCGCCGGAAACGGGCGCGAGGGAGTCCGTGACCCCTATGCTGCCGACGTCTCCGCCGAAGAACGGCCATTGCGACGCTTCGGGATACCCCTGCTCCTCGTATATGGCGGGTTCCTCGGGCGCATCCGGTTCGTCTGGCTCAGCCGGACCGGGCACGACAGGCGGCTCGGGGATCGAAGGATCCTTCCCGCCTTCGTCCGCTGGATCGTATGCCAGCACGAAAGCTGCGGCTAGGAAGGCCACAACCGCCGCTGCAGCCGCGACGATGAACGCTGTCTTCACTCTAGCGCCTCCCGCATATGCATGAAACGTTATACATGACGATAGGATAAATTGGATTTTGCTAATTTTATCCGTTTTTGCATCCAATGAAATTGCCAGGCTCGTCCATCAGGCTAGAATAGCGAATGCACGCTCCGATATTGAGGAGGAAACGGCGGTTGACTCCAGCCGACAGCTTTATCTTAAAGCCGATGATTGTTTCTTGGACTTCGACCGGCCCCGAAGGGCCGTAAGGGGTTTGTTCCCTCCTCAGAGGAGGGCCTCTAGCACTTCGATCATGAACCGAAGCGCATCGGGGACCAGGGATGCCATGGAAAGTACACCCTGGTCCTTTTCCTCTTTCGGAAAGCCATACCTCCCTCGAGATTCTCAGGACCAGGGCCCGGCAACAGGAGCCCTGCATGCCGGACTCCAACCCTGGCGCGTGCTCATCGGCCGTGGTGCATATATTGATTATAATTAGTTTCATAAAAAGTTAAAATTATGATTATTATTCTAAATAATTATATATTATTACTATTAATTATAAATAAAATAACGATATCTCACTAAAATCGGTCGAAATAACGCACACCCGATCGACATCAACAGAAAGAGGAAACCTTACTCCAGCCGATAGCTTTATCTTAAAAGCCGATGATTGGAGTCTAGACTTCTACCGGCCCCGAAGGGCCGTAAGGGGTTTGTTCCCTCCTCAGAGGAGGGCCTCAAGCACTTCGATCAAGAACCGAAGCGCATCGAGGACCAGGGATGCCTTGGAAATTACACCCTGGTCCTTTTCCTCTTTCGGAAAGCCATCACCTCCCTCGAGATTCTCAGGACCAGAGCCCGGCAACAGGAGCCCTGCATGCCGGACTCCAACCCTGGCTCGTGCTCATCGGCCGTTGTATATATAATTACTATAATCAGTTTTATATAAAGTTAAATTTAAGTTTATATTCATATATATCTATTATATTATATAACATATTATTATTTAATTGCATAAACACAAAAATCCAACCCTTTTTCTATACATGACAAAAACTAATCCTTGGCTCTCGTTTATTCCTAAAGACCTTTATTTTACCCCCTTATCGCCCGATGTTCCATACGCGATGGCCTCCGGTTCGTTCTCGGAAGGCATTCCATGGGCAGGCCGTGATCGGTGAAGAAGTCCGAAGAGCCGCCACGACAGTACAGAGCGCTAAAACGACGGCCATTGTCCGAAGTCGTAATCCCATCCTTAAAGGAATCGTAGCCACGCATACGTCTGCATCCGTGCAGCCGTCATGTCGAGCGTCCATGAGGGCCTGCATCTCCCCGGCAGATACCTCGTCCCTGCTGCGATTGGTTTCGCAGTCCAGCCATAATGGGAGGTGAATCGGGAATGCGCCGACGGTTTCCTGCTGCGCCCCCTATTGGAACGGGCGTCCGACGTATGCGGCATTAGGGCGATCGTCGACGAACTGCTGCAGGAACAGCGGCATGAACCTTGTAAAGCAGCCTGCGCATCTCGAAAGCGCAAGAAACGTACATGCACGCATCAGTTTTATAAGCATAGAAGAAAAATCCGTCAGCATGGAGGAGAAAGGGTATCCCGACGGCGTGTACGACTTCAGGAGGCTTGTCGGCGGAAGCTATCATTTCGTCGACAAGACCATGCTGATCGAAGACGTCTGCGATGCCGACGGGAAGGTACTCCTGTACACTCGCCCGAGGCGCTTCGGGAAGAGCATAAGCCTCTCGATGCTCGACTGCTTCTTCAATATCAAATATAGAAACGACTCGGACCTGTTCTCAGGGCTGAAGATAGAGTCCTGCGAGAGGTGCATGAAGCACAGGAACGCCTATCCTGTGATAAGGATGGACTTCAGCAGGCTGACCCCGTCCTCTCCGGAATCCTTCGAAGACAGCCTTAAAGGCATCGTCTCGAAGGCGGCGGACGAGATCATGAAGGGCATCGACCTGGATTCCCTGGCTGCAAGCGACCTCCGCATACTGGAGCGCTGCTCTTCTAGAGACCTCGGAGAGTCCGACCTCAACAGCTCGATCTCGGACATGTGCGAGATACTGGAAGAGGCCCATGGATCCAAGGCCATGATATTGGTGGACGAGTACGACCATTGCATCCAGAACATCCCGTCCAAAGACCTGTACGACGACATGGTGAAACGGCTCCGCCCCCTGATGGAGCAGACGTTCAAGACCAACTATCACCTCCGCACAGGCGTGGTCACCGGCATCATGCCCTTGACCAAGGCGGGGATGCTCAGCGGATTCAACAACCCCGTGGTCTGCGACATTCTGAGCACCAATGGCGAAGAGCGCTTCGGATTCACCGAGTCGGAGGTGGAAGACCTCCTCATGAGATCCGGAAACGACCTCCCGGGAGTGCTGGAGGAGATCCGCGACTGGTACGACGGATACAGGTTCGGGAACGCCGAGGTGTACAACCCCTACAGCGTGATCAGGTACTTGGATTCCAGAACCCGCGAAGACAAGGCCCCAGCGAGGATGTACTGGGAAGGCTCGACCGGAGCCGGCATGTCCGCTGAGCTCATGTCCAATCTCGACGGGATCGCCCTCCAAGAGCTGAGCAGCATGTACAACGACCCCGGAACTAAGATCAGAACGACGCTGGACGAGTTTCTGGCCTATCACGAGCTGGCTGGAGGCGACGCCGACCCCGGCCAGGTCTATTCCTACCTGGCTATGGCGGGGTACCTGAGAGCCGATCCCACGGGAGAGGTGCTCGAAAGCGGCCGGGAAACCTACGAGGTAGGGATGGTCAACCGCGAGATCAGGTCCGCCTTCGGAGGGCTTGTGAGAAGGGCTGCCGGCCGCAGGGCGGAAGTGCGCCGCGACCTCAAGGCCCACGTCCTCTCTGGAGACCCGGATAAGATCCGTGACGACCTCCAGTTCGTGCTCGGAGGCCATGCCATGGACAGATCGTGGTCCGAGGAGGAGGCTGGAAGATCTGCGCACGACTGGTACAAGGCCTCCATAGCCTCCGCCTTCCGCGCTTCCGGGATGGCTGCCATGGAGGAGGTTCCTAAAGGCTTCGGAGAGTGCGACGTTTTCGTTCCAGCAAACGGCAACGAGCCTGCGGTCATAGTCGAGATAAAAACCTCCTCCAAAGCCGTTCCGGAAGAATCCGCAGACAAGGCCTACAGCCAGATAATGGAAAGGGGATACGCTGCGGAGCCCTTGGACGGCGATGCCGTGTGGATAGCCCTGGGCATCAACGGCAAAAGGGTGTCCGTGATAACGCCGAAGGACCATTCCAGCATCTGATGCCCGTTGCAGGATACATCCAACATGCCATGGGTTAGGATTTACTACCATGCGGTCAATTACATCGCATATCGGAGCATGGCCACATGCGGAACTTACTCGAGACGATATTGGACAGGGCCGAGTCCACCCCGAACAGAACGGCCATATGGACGGAAAAAGGGTCCTTCACGTACGAAGAGCTGCGCGGATACTCGTATCGCGTGGCGGCCGCGCTGAAGAAGGACGGATTCTGCAAGGGAGACGGCGTGACCATAGAACTCCCCAGATGCAGGGAATACCTGGGGTTCATGCTCGGCGCATGGATGCTGGGAGGATTCTTCGTGCCTTCCGACGACAGCTACCCCGAGGACAGGAAGGCGTACATCGCGGAGGACTGCGGTGCAAGGGTGCGCGTCACCCCGGAATATCTCAAGAAGGTCGGCGCCGACGTCCTGGACTGCGACCCTTCTGCGCCCTCGCCGGACGACAAAGCGTTCGTCATCTACACCTCCGGCTCCACGGGCAGGCCCAAAGGGGTCGTCCACCCCCATCGGTCCATCTGCGCCATGGCCGACAGGGCCGGGAAGATGATAGACATCGAGGACGGCGACAGGTTCGCCAACACGTCCTCGTTCTCGTTCGTCGCCGGCACGGTGTTCAACATCTACTCCCTGGCCGCAGGGTGCCCCGACTTCGTCGTCCCCGACGAGGCCCGCGTCAACCTCAACAAGCTCTCAGAGTTCTGCTCCGACAACGGGATAACTCTGACGTTCCTGCCTCCGGCGATGCTCCCCTACTTCCGCCAGAAGAGGAAGACTATCCGTCTGGTCATGATCGGCGGGGAGCGCGCGACGAGGGTCTGGTCGGACGACTTCGAGATAGTCAACGTGTACGGCCTGTCCGAGACCTGCGGGATGGCCTTGTGCTTCCTCCTCGACAAGGCCTACGACAGGACCCCCATCGGAAAGCCTCTCGCAGGAGTCTCCGCGTACATCCTGGACGAGGACGGGAACGAGGCGGAAGAGGGGGAGATATGCCTAGCCGGCACATTCGCGGAAGGCTACCTCAACCTGCCGGAGGCCACCGCCAGGACGTTCGTCCCCAACCCGTTCGAGGGCCGCGACGGGCATAGCAAAATGCTCCGCACGGGGGACATCGGAAGGCGCCTCCCCGACGGGAACATCCTCTACCTGGAGCGCAGGGACTGGATGGTGAACATAAACGGCCAGCGCGTGGAGCCGGGGGAGATCGCCAGCGTCATGACGAGCATGCCCGGGGTCTCCCAGGCCGCCGTGAAGGACTTCGAGGGCTCCGACGGCCAGACGTTCCTCTGCGCATACTACTCCGCCCGGGCCGACGTCCCGGAGGACTCAGTCCGCGACTTCCTGAGGACGAAGCTCCCGGGATACATGGTCCCAGCCTACCTGGTCCGCATGGAGAGGCTCCCGATGACGTCCAACGGGAAGGTCGACAGGCGCTCCCTCCCGGACCCCACCGCGCCCGGGAGCGGCTCCGCTGTCACGGCAGGGCCCACGGATTTCGAAGAGAACGCCGTGACCAGGGGCGTGAGGGAGATATTGAAAGGGCTCACCGGAAGGGACGACTACCGCTTCGACGAGAACCTGGTGTACTGCGGGCTGAGCTCCCTCACCGCCATCAAGTTCACCTCGGAGGCCATGGGGAGGTTCGGGGTGGACCTCGACGTGGTCTCCATGCTGGGAGGATGCTCGATCGCCTCCGTCTCCGACGAGATAATATCCAAGCTAGTGGAGAAGGCGACCTCGGCTCCTTCAGAGAAGAAGGCCCTCAGGGACAGGTACCTCCTCACGAGGTCCCAGATGGGGGTGTACCAGGCCTGCTACAGCGACCCTGAGACCGTGATGTACAACCTCCCGATGCAGGCCAGGTTCCCCAAGGAGCGGCTTGCCGGAAAGGACTTGGAGACTATAATGAGAAAAGTCGTGGAGGCGCATCCCGGGCTGAGATGCACCATCGAGCCCGACGCCAAGGGGGAGATGTGCATGGTCCCTCATCCGGACGCGGCGGTCAGGATCGAGCGCATGGAAGGCTCGGAGGCGGACCTGGAGGCGTTCCGCGATTCGTTCGTGAAGCCGTTCGACTTGTCGAAGGAGCTGTACAGGATCGTCATCTTCGACACTGGCGACGCCGAGACCCTTCTCATGGACTTCAGCCACATAATGTATGACGGGTCGTCCAGCCTGATCCTGATGGACGACCTGAGGACGGCCCTCTCCGGAGGGGAGCCCGCGGCGGAGGCCTTCACGATGTTCGACCTCTCCGACGAGGAGGCCGAGCGCATGGAATCGGGAGACTATAGTCGCGCCGAGAAGTACTACTCGGAGCTCCTGTCGGACGTGGACGGGACCTCCCTCATACAGAGGGACGTCTACGGGGACAAGAAAGCCAAAGGGCACCTCAGATCTAAGCTCGCCATCCCTCCAGAGAAGCTGAAGTCGTTCGTGGAGTCGGCCGGAGCCACCGAGAACGCGTTCTTCCAGTCCGCGATGGGCTATTCGCTGTCGAGGTTCAACTGCACCGACGACGCCTGCCACGCCACCGTGTACACCGGGAGGAAGGGCGGGAAGACCGCGCGCCTGGTGGGGATGCTGGTGAAGACGCTACCCGTAGTGTTCAGGTTCGACCCGGACGAGAGCCCGGGAGCGCTGATCAGGCGCACGGCGGACCAGCTGGTGGCCTCGATGCAGAACGACGTCTTCCCGTTCTCGGAGATCAGCTCCAGGATGGGCGTGACCTCGGACGTGCTGTTCGCGTACCAGGGCATCCTGGACGACGATGGGGCCCTGGGCTCCCAGATGGAGATAAGGGACGTCAAGAACCCCCTGACGGTGCAGGTGTACCCGACGAGGGACGGGTTCCTAGTGGACGTCGAGTACGACGCCTCCATGTACTCGAAGGAGATGATGGGAAGCTTCCTGTCCGCCCTGGAGAGGTGCGCCGCGGGATTCCTGGAAGCCCCGACGCTGAGGGACGTGGCCGTCGCCGGGGAGGAGGACCTCGCCCTCGTGAGGAGGGTGAACTCCACGGACTCGGAGTACGACCGCAGCAAGACTATAGTCGACCTGTTCAGGTCCATGGCGAGGGAGCACCCCGACGACGACGCCGTGTCGTTCGATGGCACTATAGTCTCCTACTCCGAGCTGGACAGGATCACCGACCATCTGGCGGCGTTCGTCTCCTCCAAGGGCGTCGGCAGGGACCAGTTCGTGGCCGTCCTGGTGCCTCGGTCCGAGAAGATGGTCGTCGCGGCCCTCGGAGTGGCGAAATCAGGCGCGGCCTACCAGCCTCTGGACCCGACGTACCCCAAGGAGCGCCTCCTGTTCATGATGGAGGACTCGGACGTGAGGCTGCTGATAGCCGACCGCTCCCTCGCCGGCCTGGTCCGCGAGCACGAGTGCGAAGTCCTCTACACCGACGAGTTCGGCTCGCTGTTCTCCGGGGACGCCCCCGACGTGCTGCGCCTCGCGCCGTCGCCGAAGGACGCGTTCGTCATCCTCTACACCTCCGGGACCACCGGCACGCCCAAGGGATGCGTGCTGGAGAACAGGAACATAGCGGCCTTCTCGGACTGGTACGGCAGGGAGCTCGCCCTGGGGCCGGGCAGCAGGTACGCCTCGTACGCCAGCTTCGGGTTCGACGCCTGCATGATGGACATCATGGTCCCCCTGTCCCACGGAGCCTGCGTGTGCGTGATACCGAACGAGATCCGCAGCGACCTGGCCGCCATGGACCGCTTCTTCGTCGACAACGGCATCACCCACGGCTTCATGACCACCCAGATGGGCAGGATGTTCATGGAGGGCACCAGGTGCAGGTCGCTCAGGTGCTTCTCCACCGGAGGGGAGGCGCTCGTGCCGCTGAGCCCTCCGGGATGGGTCGAGTTCCGCAACCTCTACGGCCCCACCGAGACCACCGTGAGCGTCACGTCGTTCCTGGTGAAGGACGACAGCCCCCTCCTGCCTATCGGGAAGCCCAACACCAACGTGAGGGTGTACGTCCTGGACAAGGACCGCAGGATCGTCCCGACGGGAGCGTGCGGGGAGCTCTGCATCAGCGGCCCGCAGGTGTTCAGGGGATACCTCAACAACCCCGACAAGACCGCCGCCGTGCTGGTGGGCAACCCCTACTCGGACGGCCCCGACCACGACGTCATGTACAGGACCGGGGACGTCGTCCGCCTGCTCCCGGACGGGAACATAGACTACATCGGCAGGCGCGACGGGATGGTCAAGGTCCGCGGGTTCAGGATAGAGCTCACCGAGGTCGAGAGGGCGATACGCGCGTTCAAGGGCATAAAGGACGCCACGGTGCAGGCCTTCGACGCGCCGTCCGGCGGGAAGCAGATCGCCGCGTACGTGGTCTCCGACGAGAAGGTGGACGTCAAGGCGCTGGAGAGCTTCATCCTGCAGACCAAGCCGCCCTACATGGTCCCGGCGGTCACCATGCAGCTGGACAGCATCCCGCTCACGGTGAACAGCAAGGTGGACAAGAGGAGGCTCCCGGTCCCTGCGGTCGACTTCGGCAAGGCGTCCCCGCCCAGGACGGACGTCCAGAAGCGCATATTCAGGATAGCCTCGGAGGTCCTGGGGACGGACAGGTTCGGGGTCGACACCGACCTGTTCCAGGCCGGGCTCACGTCCATCGGGAGCATACGCTTCAACGTCCTCCTGTCCGAGGAGTTCGGGATCCCGTTCAAGTCCAAGGACGTCAAGGACAACAGCACCATAGAGAAGCTGGAGAGGCTCATCGAGGAGTCCGCCCCCGCCGCGGAGTACGCCGTCCAGGACGACTACCCGCTCACCAAGTCCCAGGAGGGCGTGCTGGTGGAGTGCATGGCCAGGCCGGACAGCACCGTCTACAACATCCCCCTGCTCATAAGATACGACGGCTCCCTGGACCCGTCGAGGCTCAAGGCGGCCATAGCCGAGGCGGTCAACGCCCACCCGTTCATGATGACCATGCTCTCGATGAGCGGGTCGGGGGACGTGCGCCTCGTCAGGAAGGGCCTGCCCGCGTTCTCCGCGGACGAGGTCGAGGAGATCGACGCGGAGTCCCTGGAGTCCCTCCTTCCGACGCTGGCCCAGCCGTTCGCGCTCGTCGGCTCCAGGCTGTTCCGCATAAAGCTGATACACGCCGACGGCGACTACCTGTTCCTGGAGATGCACCACATCATCAGCGACGGGACCTCCCTGGGCATACTCGCGGACGACATCTCCAGGGCCTACGCGGGCGAGAGGCTCGAGGCGGAGAGGTTCAGCGGGTTCGAGGCATCCCTGAAGGAGGCGGACGAGAGGACCGGAGAGGCCCTCGCCGGCGCCAAGAAGTACTACGACGACCTGCTGGCAGGCTTCGACAGGGACTCCCTCCCCAAGGGCGACGTCTACCGCCCCGACCCGGGCGCGGACGGGACGTTCTCCATGGAGAGCGAGGGGCCGGCGAGCGGGTGGCTGTCCGAGCGCTGCGAGAGGGCCGGCATAACCATGAACGGCCTCATGTGCTCCGCGTTCGGGTACGTCCTCGCCAGGTTCAACGGCAGCGAGCACTCCATATTCACGACCATTTACAACGGGAGGAGCGACTCCAGGACCGCGAGGTCAGTCTCGATGTACGTCAAGACCCTCCCTGTCCTGTGCGACATATCCGACGCGTCCATGCCCCCGATGGCCCTCGCGGAGAAGACCGGGAGCCAGATACTCGACAGCATGGCCAACGACGTCTACTCCTTCGCGGAGGTCAGCCGCGAGCTGGAGGTCAGGGCGGACGTGATGTTCGTCTACCAGGGAGGAGGCTTCCGGTTCGACAGCTTCTGCGGGAAGCCCTCCGAGCTGGTCCCGGTGAGGCTTTCGGGCGAGAAGGAGCCGATCCTCTTCCAGGCGTACGACCAAGGGGAGAAGCTGGCCTACCAGGTGGAGTACGACAGGGACAGGTACACCCCCGAGTTCATCGAGTCCTTCGCGAGGGCGTTCGACAAGGCGGTCTCGGAGTTCGCCACGTGCTCCTCCCTCGGGGAGATCGGCCTGGCCGACGATAAGACTATAGTGGCGTTCGACAGGCTGAACGACACGGACTCGCCGTTCGACAGGTCCGTCACCGTGGTGGACATGTTCAGGAGGAACGCCAGGGAGCGCCCGGGCAGCCTGGCCGCAGTCCATCTGGACGACCGCATCACGTACGGGGAGCTGGACGAGAAGACGGACTACATAGCGGACTACATCCATTCCAAGGGCATCGGGAAGGACGAGTACGTGGCCGTGCTGGTGCCAAGGTCCATATACATGGTGGTCGCCGCGGAAGGCGTCGTCAAGTCCGGGGCCGCGTACCAGCCTCTGGACCCCACGTATCCCGAGGAGCGCCTCCTGTTCATGATGCAGGACTCCAGGGTGAGGCTCCTGATAGCCGACAGGTCCCTCCGCGAGCTGGTGCCCGGCTATCGGGGGGACGTCCTGTACACCGACGAGATCGACGGCCTCTGCGCGGGGCCGCGCCCGGACGTGTCCTCCCTGGCGCCTTCCCCCGAGGACGCGTTCATCATACTGTACACCTCCGGGACCACCGGCACGCCCAAGGGGTGCGTCCTGGAGCACAGGAACATCGCCAGCTTCCTCAACTGGATGATCCCGGAGGTGGGGCTCACGTGCACGTCCAGGTACGCCTCGTACGCCAGCTACGGGTTCGACGCCTGCATGATGGACATCCACTCGTCCCTCTCCGCCGGAGCCGCGGTCCACATCATCCCCGAGGACATGCGCAAGGACCTGGCCGAGGTGGACAGGTACTTCATAAGCAACGGGATCACCCACGGCTTCATGACCACCCAGATGGGCAGGATGTTCATGGAGAGCACCAGGTGCAGGTCCCTGAAGGCGTTCATGGCCGGCGGAGAGAGGCTCGTCCCGCTGGACCCGCCGGAATGGCTGGACTTCTACAACATCTACGGCCCTACGGAATGCACCGTCAACGTCACCACGTTCAAGGTCAAGGACGACAGCCCGCTCCTGCCGATCGGGAAGCCCAACACCAACGTCAGGCTCTACGTCCTCGACAAGAGCGACAGGATCGTCCCCGTCGGCTGCTGCGGAGAGCTGTGCATAAGCAGCCCCCAGGTGTTCAGGGAGTACCTCAACAACCCCGAGAAGACCGCCAAGACAGTGACCAGGAACCCGTTCTCCGACGAGCCGGGATTCGACCGCCTCTACAGGACCGGGGACGTCGTCCGCCTGCTCCCGGACGGGAACATAGACTACATCGGCAGGCGCGACGGGATGGTAAAGGTCCGCGGGTTCAGGATAGAGCTGGGAGAGGTCGAGGGCGCGGTCCGCAGCTACCCCGGGATCAAGGACGCCACGGTGAAAGCGTTCGACGACCCCGCCGGAGGCAAGTCCATCACGGCCTACGTCGTCTCCGACTCGCCGGTGGACTTCAAGGGCCTCGCGGACTTCATCAGGAGCTCCAAGCCCCCCTACATGGTCCCCGCCCACTTCGTCCAGCTGGACGCCATACCCATGACGGTAAACGGCAAGGTGGACAAGAGGAAGCTGCCCGAGCCGTCCTCCGAGGCCAGGAAGGCCGGGAGGGAGCCTTCGACCCCAACCGAGGCGAAGCTGTGCGAGATATTCGCCAGCGTGCTCGGCATCGGGAAGGTGTACGCGGACGACGACTTCTTCGAGATCGGAGGGACCTCGATATCCGCGTCCAAGCTCGTCCTGAGCTGCATGAACTCCGGCATCCCCATAGTCTACAAGAACGTGTTCGATAACCCCTCGCCGGAAGCCCTCGCGAAGTTCGTCGGCTCCATGGGCGAGGCCGGGAAGGAGGAGGGGAGGGCGCCCATAGACGAGAGCCCCCTGGCCTCCAACGTCGAGAGCAGCCTGGACTCCATAAGCTCCCACAGCCCCCGCAGGGTCCTCCTCTCCGGAGCCACCGGGTACCTGGGGGCCCACGTGCTCTACGAGCTCCTCAGGAGGAACGCCAGGTCGATATGCTGCCTCGTGAGGAGCGGCAAGGGCCAGACCTCGGAGGAGAGGCTGAAGACCGTCTTCATGTACTACTTCGGCGGGATGATGCCCGAGGAGTCCCTGAAGGACGTACTGGTCGTCGACAGCGACATCACCGACCCGGGCCTCGCCGACAGGCTCGAAGGCATAGAGTTCGACACCATCATAAACTGCGCCGCGGTGGTGAAGCACTTCGCGGCCGACGACTCCATCGAGAGGGTGAACGTGGGAGGGGTGAAGAACCTGATCGAGGTGGCCAAGAGGACCGGGTCCGTCCTAGTCCAGGTGTCCACCGAGAGCGTGGCGGGAGAGTCGGTCAACGGCAGCATACCCGCGGACAGGAAGCTGAAGGAGTGCGAGCTCGACTTCGGGCAGAACCTGGACAACAAGTACGCCCGCTCGAAGTTCATGGCCGAGGAGGAGATCATAAAGGCGATCCCGGACGGGCTGAATGCGAAGATAATACGCATGGGGAACCTGATGAGCCGCGACAGCGACGGCGAGTTCCAGATCAACTTCAACACCAACGCGTTCATGAAGCAGATGAGGTCCTACGTGAAGCTGGGCTTCTTCTCCGTGACCGACATGGACACCGAGGTCGAGTTCTCGCCCATAGACATGGCGGCGAAGGCCGTCGTCATCCTGGCAGGGACGCCGGAGCGCTTCACCGTGTTCCATGTGAACAACTGCCACAAGGTCCACATGGCGAACGTCCTGAAGGTCATGAGGGACAACGGCATGCCGGTGGAGGTCGTCTCCAAGAAGGAGTTCGACCGGAGGTTCCTGGAGGCCATGAAGGACGAGTCCAACCAGGAGTACGTGTCCGGCCTGATCAGCTACCTGGGCAACGCCGGGGAGACCCGCAGGTTCGTGGCCGCGGACGACGCCTACACCGTGAAGGCCCTGTACAGGCTGGGCTTCTCATGGCCAATAATATCCGACGGATACATCGACAAGGCGTTCAAGACGCTGAAGTCAATGAGATTCTTCAGATGAAACGCTTGCGGGGCGGGATGCCCTCCTGCCCTGCATCCGACCCATTCGACTGCTGGAATGGGGCCGGGAGCTCCGCTAAAGATCGTTCCACCAGCGAGTTCCAAACGATGCCTTTGTCAGCAGGCGCTGCGAACCATCGTCTGAAACCGAAGCACATCGAGGACCGGGACCATGTTTGCGGAACGCCACTGGTCCATATATGTGTACTTTAGGAAATAATCGCGCCCTAAACCTATATCGGAAAGAACCGCCTCGCCCCCTCCTCGAATATCCCGGACAGGCAGAGCACGCATATGAAAGCCAGAACCTATTACGCGGATACCCGCCCTCTGGAGGAGCCGTCGGTCTATTCCGCCCTGTACCGCCGGATGCCGGCACGTCGCAAGGAGAAGGCGGACAGGTTCCTGTTCCCCAAGGACAGGCGCCTGTGCGTCGGAGCCTGGGCGCTTCTTCGCAGAGCTCTCGAGGACCTGGGCGAGGACCCGGACGAGATCGTCATAGAGGCCGGCAGCGGCGGGAAGCCGTTCCTTGAAGGCTCCTGGGTGAGCTTCAACCTGTCCCATTCAGAGGAGCGCGTGGCATGCTCGGTCTCGGACACGGACGTCGGATGCGACGTGGAGCCCGTGATATATGCGGGGCTGGACATGGCGAAGGCGTTCTTCCACGGCTCGGAGTACGACGACATAGCGGCCGCGCAGAGCGCCGGCGGGACGCCCGAGCTGTTCTGCCGCTACTGGACCCTGAAGGAGAGCTTCATGAAGGCCACCGGCCTGGGCATGTCCCTCCCGCTGGACTCGTTCCGCATCGATCTGGGAGACCAGATCCGCGTGGATCAGCGCGTCGACGGCCGCGAATACCGCTTCAAGGAGTACGACCCCTCCGACGGATACCGCTGCGCCGTGTGCTCCGCGGGGGGAGGATTCGAGCCTTCCCTGAGGCTGACGGACCTTTCCGACCTGGCGCGAAACCGCACTATTTATCGAACGACTGCGATGCGCAGCACCTGAGAGGAGAGGAGCCATGGCCGGACCGGCGGAAAAAGCCCTGTCAGCTCGTTTCAGAGCGTTCATATCGAAGAACTCCTCCGGAGACATACTGGACGAGATAGTCGCCTACAGGGACAGGCGCGCGGACAGGACGGTCGAGATTATAATAGCGGCCGTCATAGCCATGAACCTGATATGGATCTACATAGGCGAGATCAAGATGTATGGGGACCCTGTCGCGGTGAGATGGGTCTACTTCTCCATCCTCCTGATGGGAGTGTGCACGACGACCTGCTTCTTCGTAGGCAGCCGCTGGTGGACCAAATACGTCCTCATCGGATCCCTGTTCTTCAATTCGTTCACGATCGTGACAGGCATAGACTACACCATGATGATACTGATGGCACTGCCTGTGGTGTCGTGCTGCATCTACTACCGCGGCGGCTTCACCGTCGCGACCATCGTCATCGGAGCCGCCCTGATGCTCGCGGGCCTGCTGTTGAACGACCTGATCTCTCCGATAATGATCGGGATGTACAACGGCATGACCAGGGTGGACAGGGTCTTTTCCATCATAAGGGGCTATTACATCGTGGACCTGCTCATCTATCTGCTCATATGCATCCCCTGCTTCTACGCCACCAAGAACGGCATCAACGACATCAGGAGGCAGTCCGACCTGAGGAAGGAGCAGATAGGGATGGAGAAGGAGATGTCCAACGCCAGAGGGATACAGCAGGGCCTCCTCATAACGGACTTCCCCTGCAAGCCGTACTGCAGGATATCCTCGTCCATGTCGGCCGCCAAGGAAGTCGGAGGGGACTTCTACGACTGCTTCATGGTCGGGGACGACCACTTGGCAATAGTCGTGGCGGACGTCTCCGGGAAGGGGCTCCCTGCGGCGCTGTTCATGGCCACGTCGATGGCGCTCATAAGGTCCAACGTCCAGTCGGGAGGAGACCTCGACAAGGCCCTCGAGAAGGCCAACAGGGAGCTGTCCGCAAACAACTCGATGAAGTACTTCGTCACCGTCTGGGTGGGGGAGATCAACCTGAGGAACGGGAACGTCACCTTCGTGAACGCCGGCCACAACCCTCCCTTCGTCCGCAAGGGCGGGAAATACGAGATGCTGAGGTCCCCGCCCGACTTCGTGTTCGGACGGAAGAAGCGCACGACGTACAACAGGCAGCATGCGAAGCTCGACATAGGGGACGGCCTGTTCCTCTACACGGACGGCGTCACCGAGGCCGTGGGCCCGGACGGGAGCATGTTCGGCGAAGAGCGCCTGAAGGAGTCGCTGTCGTCGGCCGGATCCAAACCTCCCGAGGACGTGCTGGCGAGGGTGAGGTCCGACGTCTCGGCCTTCGTCGGGGACACCGACCAGAGCGACGACATGACCATGATGCAGGTGGACTACATCCATGCCTACGACATCCTCCCGGACGAGGGGATAAGGGTCCGCGCCGACAGGCATGGATACTCCCTGGTCATGGAGCGCATAAAGCAGAGGATGACCGATGCCAGATGCCCGCCCAGGACCATCACCGAGATGGAGACCGCCTGCTCGGAGGTATATGCCAATATCGACATGTACGCCTACTCGGACAGAGAGGAGAAGGGCGACGTCCTGGTGACGACGGACATAGTGAACGGAGCCGTCCGCGTGACCTTCACGGACTGGGGCGTGCCCTTCAACCCCTTGGAGCGCGCAGACCCCGACCCGATAGCCAGCTTCAAGGAGCGCAGGCGCGGGGGCCTGGGGATCATGCTGGTCAAGAAGATCTGCGACGAGGTGTCCTACGTGCGCGAGGACGACCGCAACATATTGAAACTGGAGAAGGAGATGTGACTTCATGGAGATAGGAATAGAGAAGAAGGACGGAGTGACCACGATATCGCCCAAAGGGAACATAGACTACGTCACGGCCCCGGAGCTTGACGAGGTCGTGGAGAGGGAGTCTGCGGATGCGGCCTCGCTGGTGTTCGACATGTCGTGCGTGTCGTACATATCGTCCGCGGGGCTCAGGTCCCTCCTGAACGCCGACGAGCTCATGGAAGAGAAGAACGGGATAAAGCTGATCAACGTGAACAAGGAGGTCAAGGCCGTCCTGGACATGACCAACTTCTCCGGGCTGCTCAGGATAGAGCGAGCAGGGTCAGGCTCCTGATACGCGGCGGATGCGGCTCTCCAGAAGGCGGAGGATGCGACTTTTGCGCTCCTCGCCGACGAATCCCCTCTCATCGAGGACCTACTCAACCCGAGGAAGAGCGGACAGCATCGCGTCGCCGTCGAACCAGCTGAGGTCGGAGACCAGGCCGAGTTGCTTCTCGAACGTGCTCTCGAAGGGCTTGGCGGAATCGCTGATCTCTTCCGGAAACCACTCCGTGCGGACGTCGCAGCCGAGGGACGTGCCAGTGTCATAGACAGGCGCCGGGCCTAGGTATTCCAGGGTCTCCGCGTCGCGGACCAGGCCGAAGTTGTTCATGTGGCGGTCGCCGTTCATCATGATGTAGTCTATCGCCAGCATCCTGTCCAAAAACGGCACGATATCTATCCCCGCCTCTTCGCATACGGACACGTAAAGGGCGTATGTGGTCCTGCCTCTGTCCTTCGGAACCGACCTCGTCAGGCCGTACCCGGTCACCAGCTCTGTGTCTGGCCCGATGAAATCCTCGCATATGCAGACCGGACGCCTGCCCTGCCATGCCAGACTGTATTCGACATGGTCTATGCCTTGGGAACCCATCAGGATTGACGCAATCGCCTCGTTGAAAGGCTCCTGCATCAGCGGCCCCGACCCTGCTTTGACAAGGCAACGCCTCCCGTCAAAGATTTTCCAGCGCTTCCTCAGGACTCCGTCGGAAGTGTTGTCGGGGGAGCGCATGCTTATATGGCCCGCATCGGCCCTCGCTCCAAGGAGAAGGTCCCCCATGTCTTCGGAGAACTCGTTCTCGAAGAAATTGACGTCCGCCCATGCTGTATCAGAGCCTCTGGGCCTGATCCAGTACTGGTCGGAGAGGCTTAGCCCCATGCATTTCTCAATGAGAAGCGTCGTAGATGGGATGCCCAGTCCGCGCAATACGTCCTCTATCCCGTCACGGCTTGCAGGAATGGACCTTCCAGCCCACCAATGCCTCAATGCATTTCCGTCTACGATCCCCTTCCTGACAGTCCCGACCGGCATATGCGACTTCTCATAGACCTTCCCTTTGCGGAGAAGGGTTCCGTCGGCCTCGTCGATGACGATGTCGGCAACATAGACGTCCTTGTGCATCAGGCAGTACATCATGCAGGCGACCCCTGTGCGTAAGCATCGTCATCCGGATAAATCCGTTGCGATGGAATGCCTATGTGTTAGCCTGATGATGCTTTGTTCTAGCACCTCTCTTCCCGACCTCTCGTTATTATAACAAGGCACCCTGCACAGGCTGAGAAGGTTCATTCCTCGTTTTTCTCATCGGGCTGAGGGACGGCAGGGCCTTCCAACCCCAGACCTTCGTAGATCTCTCTATGTTTCTTCGTGACCTCGC
>JAFYAH010000043.1 GCA_017540825.1 Candidatus Methanomethylophilaceae archaeon
GACAGCGGGGTGACGTCGAGCAGCAGGACGTCCTTCACCTCTCCGGCGAGGACGGCTCCCTGGACGGCCGCTCCCATGGAGACGCACTCCATGGGGTCGATTCCGCGCTGGATCTTGGGCCCGACGATGCTCTCGACGAAGCTCTGGACTATGGGCATCCTGGTGGGGCCTCCGACCATGATGATCTTGTCGATCTTGTCGTTGGACAGGTGGGCGTCGGCGATGGCCTGGGTTATGGACTGCCTGCACCTGGTGACGATGGGCTCCACGAGCTCCTCGAGCTTGGCGCGGGTCAGGGTCTGGACCAGGTGCTTGGGGCCGGACGCGTCCGCTGAGACGTACGGGAGGTTGATCTCGGTCTGCATGGTGTTGGAGAGCTCGATCTTGGCCTTCTCGCATGCCTCCCTGACCCTCCAGAACGCCATGTTGTCCTTGTAGAGGTCTATCCCGGTCTCCTTCTGGAACTCGCCGATGACGTACTTGGTGATGGCCTCGTCCATGTCGGAACCTCCCAGCTGGGTGTCTCCGGAGGTGGACAGGACCTCGAACACGCCGTCGCTGAAGTCCATTATGGTGACGTCCAGGGTCCCTCCTCCGAGGTCGAACACGAGGATCTTCTGCTCCACGTCGGACTTGTCCAGGCCGTAGGCGAGGGCGGCGGCGGTAGGCTCGTTTATTATGCGCACGACGTCCAGGCCGGCGATGGCCCCCGCGTCCTTGGTGGCCTGCCTCTGGTTGTCGTTGAAGTATGCGGGGACGGTGATGACCGCTTTGTCCACGGGCTCCGCCAGGAACGACTCGGCGTCCCTCTTTATCTTCTGGAGTATGAAGGCCGATATCTGCTGGGGGGTGTACTCCTTCCCGAGGGCAGTGACCTTCTCGTTGGAGCCCATCTTCCTCTTGACGTTCTTGATGGTGCCGTCGGGGTTGCTGACGGCCTGCCTCCTCGCAGGCTCCCCTACCAGGAGCTGCCCGTCCTTCGTGAAAGCTACATATGAAGGGAACGACTTCCCGCCGACGCTTGTGCCCTCGGCGCTGGGGATCATAGTAGGCCTTCCGCCCTCCATGATAGAGGCGGCCGAGTTGCTTGTTCCAAGATCTATTCCGATTATCCTTGACATTTCTGCTCACCTTTGTTCTTTTAAGCTGTTTTCCTGGTGACCTTGACCTTGCTGTACCTGATCACCCTGCCGTTCAAGGTGTACCCCTTCTGGAACACCTCGGCCACTTTGTCGTCCTCGTCCCCCTCCACCGTGCAGAGGGCCTCGTGGAAGTTCGGATCGAAGTCTCCTTCCGCGGGGATCTCCTGGAGCCCGTTCGCCTCCAGCACCTTCATCAGGTTGGCCCTGACCCCTCTTATCCCGGTGACGAAGTCGTTCTCCTCCTTCACGTATCCGAGGGCGCGGTCCAGGTCGTCGACCACCGTCAGGAGGTCCTTGATTATCGAGGAGCATGCGTATTTCCTGAACTCGGCGTTGTCGCGCTCGGTCCTCTTGCGGTAGTTGTCGAAATCGGCCTGGAGCCTCCTGGCCATGTCGAGGTACTTCTCCGCCTTGGCCTCGGCCTCGGCCAGAGGGTCCGCCTCGGGCTCCTCGGCGACCTCTTCGGCTTCGGGCTTCCCTGCCTCCTCCTCGGGGACGTCGTCCTTCTTTCTAGACTTGTCAGTCATGGGTCCTGCCTTCTTAGTGGTGCTTTATAAACGGGAAGAGGGGCCGAAGCCCCCCTCGTTGTAGGTTTGAGCTGCTCAGTCGTCGTCCATGTTGGGCATTCCGTCGCCGGTCTGGAGCTGGTTCCCTCCGCGGGCGGCGATGACGTCGTCGATCCTGAGGATCATGACCGCCGCGTCGGTGGCGGAGTTGATGGCCTGCTTTCCGATCCTGTAGGGCTCGATGACGTTGAGGGCGGCCATGTCCTCGACCTTGCCGGTGTAGGGGTTGAATCCCGCGTAGGTCTTGCCGGCCTTGTGCTGCTTCCTCATCTCGATGACGACGTCTATGGGGTCCTGCCCTGCGTTCTCGGCGAGAGTGGAGGGTATGACCTCCATGGCGGACGCGTAGGCCTCGATGGCGATCTGGGCCCTTCCTCCGACGGAGGCGGCGTAGTCGCGGAGCTGCATGGCGATCTCCATGGCGGTGGATCCTCCGCCGGTGACCATCATGCCGTCCTCGATGGCGACCTTCACGACGGACCAGGCGTCGACCAGGGACCTCTCGACCTCGTCGGCGACGTGGTTGGTGCCTCCCCTGACGAGCACGGAGACGGTCTTGGGGTCCTTGACTCCCATGATGAACGTCATCTCCTCGTCCTCGACCTTCTTGAGCTCCACCTTGTCGGCGTACCCGAGGTCGGACTCGTCGATCTCCATGATCTTGTTGACGATGTTGGCGCCGGTGGACCTTCCGAGCCTCTCCATGTCGGACTTCTTGACGCGCCTGCAGGCGTAGATTCCGGCCTTGGCGAAGAAGTGCTGGGCGAGGTCGTCGATTCCCTTCTGGCAGAACACGACGTTGGCTCCGGAGGCCTTCACCTTGTCGACCATGGCCCTGAGCATGTTCTCCTCCTCGGCGACGAAGGCGGCGATCTGGTTGGGGTCGGTGATCTGGATCTTCGCGTCGATCTCGGTCTTCTTGACCTCGAAGGCGGCGTCGACCAGGGCGATCTTGGCCTTCTCGACGACCTTGGGCATGGTGGGCTGAACAGGCTCCTTGTCGATGATGAGCCCTTTGACGATGTAGGACTCGTCCATCTTGGCTCCGGCCTTCTTGACGGTCTGGATGTTCTTGAGGTCCACGGTGTACTTGCCGTCCTCCCCCTTGTCCGCGACGGTCTTCACGGCGTCGACGACCATGTCCGCGAAGTACTCCCTGGATCCGCTGACGGACTTGGAGATCATGGCGGTCTGGGCGATGAGCTTGAGGTTCGCCTCGTCGTCGATGCTGACCTTCTTGGCGATGTTCTTGAGGACTTCCTGGGCCTTGTCGTTGGCGAGCCTGTACCCGTTGGCGATGATCGTGGGGTGCACGTTGGCGTCGATCAGGTCGGTGGCCTTCTTGAGGAGCTCTCCGGCGAGGATGACGGAGGTGGTGGTGCCGTCCCCGACCTCGGCGTCCTGGGTCTTGGCGACCTCGACGAGCATCTTGGCGGCAGGGTGCTGGACGTCCATCTCCTTGAGGATGGTCACGCCGTCGTTGGTGATGACGACGTCTCCCATGGAGTCCACGAGCATCTTGTCCATGCCCCTGGGCCCGAGGCTGCTCCTGACGGCGTCGGAGATCGCCTTCGCGGCGGTGATGTTGTTGAACTGGGCGTCCTTGCCCCTCTCCCTTTTGGTTCCTTCCCTAAGAATGATGACAGGTGTGTTTCCCATTCCCATTTTTCTTCCTCCAAATGTTCCTAACTTGGATTCTGAGAGGTTGAAGTTTGTTCTTCTATATAAATATCACTCATTGTTGCCTAAAGGGATATCGAACGATGCTCGCGTGAGACTGGATGACGTGCACAATCCCGATCGCCCTGTTTGGACTGGGATCAACAAAACAGAGAGGCACAAAGCGCATATTACGACCTCGGCGGATCAACGCCATAGAGTGAATAGGGTGAAAGGATGACGCAGCCCGCGCAGCGGCGATATCCTCTCGATCGGGATGACCACGAGCCTCGCCTATGCCGATACGACCCCAGGTTACGTGCACGCACGCATCGGCCTTGAAAACGAGCCGAGCCCGTAAACGATATCATGGACAGCCATGATGCGGACATGATGAGGGGCCTGCCGATCGGGACCAGCAATTTCAGGAAACTGCGCGAGAACGACAGCTACTACGTCGATAAGACCGGGCTGATAATCGACATCCTGGACAACAAGGACGTGGAGGCTTTCCTGTTCACCAGGCCTAGGAGGTTCGGGAAGAGCCTCAGCCTAAGCATGATCGATGCCTTTTTCAACATAGAGTACGAGGGGAACACGTGGTTCAAAGGCTTGGAAGTGTCCGAGAGCGCCCTCTGCGCCCCGCATCGCAACAGATATCCTGTGGCGTCCTTGTCCCTCAAAGGACTGGATCTCAGAAATGCCGAATCCTTCGAAAGGAGCCTTGCGGACAAGATCTCCGACGTGTTCTGCAGATTCGGATACCTCTGTACGCATGAAGACGACTCCCCTCTGACGAAAAGATTCTGCAGAATCAGGTCCGGAGAGGCTGACCTTACCGACCTGGGAAGCTCGTTCAAGCTCCTCACAAGGATGCTGGCCGAGCATCACGGGAGAAGGGCGATAGTGCTCATCGACGAATACGACAGCCCTGCGAACAGCAGCCGCGGCGAACCTGTCCAGAAAGAGGCGATCGGATTCGTGAGGAGGTTCATGGCCGAGACTCTGAAAGACAACGATTCCCTGGAGTTCGGGATCGTGACAGGCGTCATGCAGATCGCGAAGGAGGACATGTTCTCCGGGATGAACAACCTGTATGTCAACAACGTGTTCAGCGAGGACATGGGAGAACGGTTCGGGTTCACAGAGAGCGAGGTCAGGAGGCTCGTAGCCGAAGCGGGACGCCCCGAGATGATGGCGGACATCAGAGAATGGTACGACGGATACAGGTTCGGCAACAGCGACGTGTACAACCCATGGAGCATACTCAACTGCGTCAAGAAAGGCTTCCGGATGAGCCCCTATTGGATCTGGGAAGGAAACCCCGAGATGATCCTGGACTGCATCAAAAATCTAGGGCCCGAAGCGACAGCCGCCCTGGCCAAGATTTACAACGACGAGACGGTCGTCATGAAAGTCAAGGAACGCCTCACGTCCTCGGACCTCGGCTCCCTTGAAGGCCTCCTGTCCCTGATGGTCGCATCCGGGTACCTCAAGGCCGTTCCGTCACAACGTGAATGCTTCTCGTTTTCCCTGCCCAACAGAGAGGTCAGAGAGGGGCTCATGGAGCAGCTGGTCTCGGCGGCCAGGATCAGCGGAAAGATGAATGATGTTTCCAAAGCGATCCTTTCCGGGGATCCGGACGGCCTATGCAGGTTCCTGCAGGAATCCCTGGACCGCTCCGCCGACGTATCGCTGCTGAGGGACGAGTACGACTACGGGCTCTTCACGCTCGGGCTTCTAGACTGCATGAGCGCGACCCACTTCATCAGGCCGGAAAGAGGGGCGGGAAAGGGATACGCCGACATAGCCGTCATCCCACGCGACGGCAAGGGACCATCGGCCGTGCTGGAGCTGAAAAAGCCCAGAGGAGCGCCCGGCGGCGAATCCCTGAGCAAGTCTGCCGAGGATGCCATACTCCAGATCAAGGAGAGGCGCTACTTCGCCGACCTTCATGGAGAGGTGATGCTGTACGGGATAGCCTTCAGACAAACAGACGTGTCCGTATCGTTCGAGCGCGTCGCGAGACGAGAATGAGATGCCTGCCCGGATTCGGCGACGCGGTCCGCTCCAGCTCTGCCGAAATGCGAGCGTCGCGTCGCTGGAACCTGCGGAAGTCGTACCTTCCGTCCCGTATCCTGGACATCACTATGCCGGATACGGCCTCCAGGTCCTCGGCGGGGAACACCCCCGACGTGACGGTCGATGCCCCCGCGGTGGAAAGCAGGCTGAGGCTGCACCTGGCCGCCCCCGCCCTCCTCTGGACAGGGGTCGACCTGACGTCGGCGTACTGTATCTTGTCCATGAGGATGTAGTTCGATGTGCGGTCGCAGGACCCGGTGACCAGCAGGGCTATGTTCTCGTCGAAGGCGAACCTGCGGGTCCTGTAGGCCATGGGGACCCATACGGCGCAGACTGCGGCCACGGCCGCCATGGCGAGGTATAGGGCCGCATGGTGCTCCCTCGGCACCTCCCCGGATACGGCGAACAGCACCGCCGCGGCGGCGGCCATGACGACGATCGCGACGAGGCCTATCCCGACCAGGGAGACGCGGAGCTGGCCAGCCTCCTTCCCGGTGCACTCGAACTCGGGGAGGAGGTCGTGCAGCAGGCCGAAGGCCACGCCCTTGGGCTTCAGGGGGCACAGCAGAGGCACGCCTTTGTTGTTGGCGGTGCCGACGACCTCCACCTCCAGTATGGCCCTGCCCATGAGGCGGCACAGCAGAGGCTCGCGGACCTTGACGAAGTTGACCTTGGACAGCATGAACGAGTCGCTCCTGGTGCTGAAGAATCCGGAGGATATCGATACCGAGCTTCCCGAGCGCGTGATGCGGTACCCGTACAGCCTGAAGAGGCTGGAGACCGCAGGGAGGAAGAAGTCCAGGACGAACAGCAGCGTGGACAGGATGGAGATGCTCCCGCCGTAGACGAACGACCAGACGGAGTAGGCGAGCATCAGGAGCCCGAACCCGAACTGGCTGGTGGGCATGCCGAAGAAGGAATGCAGGACGATGTCCGCCAGGCTGACGTCCACCAGGGACTCCGGCTCCTCCAGCGCCTCGCTCTCGACGGACGCCGGCCTCCCGAAGATGCGCGAGTCCGTCTCCCTGATGAGCTTCTCGGCCTCGTCGGCGCTCAGGACTATGTACGCCTCGGCCGCGGACACGTTGACGCTGGAGTTCAGGTTGAACGAGAGCTTCGTCGCCCCCAGGATGCGGCATATGAAGTCCCTCTCCACGTTGACCGAGGCCAGCCTGTCGTACTGGATGCGGGTCTCCGAGCGGAAGACGGTCGCCCTCCTGACCACGATCTCGTCCTGCAGGAAGTGGTACGTCGTCTTCTTCCAGATCACTATGTACACGGCAAGGAACGCGAAGGAGACCGCCCCCAGCGCGGCCAGGTACACGTCCGGCCTCAGGAGGTCGTTGACCGACAGCGTGACCAGCAGGACGAACGCCATGGTCACAGCAGATTTGACGGTGTTGGAAGCCACCAGCGACCAGTGGTTGCGGAGCACGGGCCCTTCCGTCATTCCCTCGCCCTCAGCATCGCCACGATCTTGTCGTTAAGGCTGGAGGCCACGCTCTCCGCTATGTCCTCCTCCAGATACTGGAGGGTCACGGTCCCTCCGGCCGTGGTGATCGTCACGTCGGCGAGCCCGAACCTCCTCAGGACAGGGCCCTTCCTAACGTTGACCTGGTGGACCCTCTCCACCGGCACCATGGTGTGGGAATGCACTATCACGCCTCTGCGGACCTCTATGCAGTCCTCGTCCATGCGATAGCGGTAGTGCTTGTAGAATATCGACGGGCTGACGAACAGGTATGCGGCGGCCAGAGCGAGCAGGGCGGCTGCGGAAGCTAGCGTCAGGTTGAACCATCCTGTTCCGCGGATCATCACGACCGGAGCGGCCAGGACGACAGAGAGGGCCAAGAGGGTCAGGGCGTTGCCGATGTACATGGCCTTCTTAGACACAGGATCCAGCATCCTGAACTCCGACAGGTCCGCTACGGATTCGTCTTCCATGCATGCGACTGTCTATTTCCTTTGATAAACTTTGGCAGAGATTGTTGGCGCCTGCCCGGAACTCGTCGGGCCGTCTGTCGCACGCACGCGCAACCTTGATGGCGACGGCGCGATGAAACAGTAATATGGTCGGACACGATGAAGAAGACATGAGAGGCCTGCCCGTAGGAAATAGCGACTTCATGCAGATTCGCAAAGGGAACGGCCTGTATGTGGACAAAACCAAGCTCATAATCGACATACTTGAAAACGAAAGAATCCCCGCATTCCTGTTCACCAGGCCGCGCAGGTTCGGGAAAAGCCTGGCAATCAGCATGCTGGACGCATTCTTCAACATGGATTACGCAGGCAACGACTGGTTCGACGGCTTAGATGTCTCGAAGAGCGATTTATGCAACCTCCATAAAAACGCCTACCCCGTCATATGCATCAATCTAAAGGACGCCCTCGTCAGCAACGAGAGCAGGTTCACAGCGTCATGGACTCCAAGTACACCCTCCTGAAGGGATACGTCGAGCAGCCTCCGATGCTCGCCGACCAGGGCGAGACCGTCTCCGTCCTCATCAACAATAACCTCACCGTCATCGTGTTCGAGTTCTCCAAGAAGGGAGCCTACATCCAGTTCCACAGGCAGAGCAACCCCGTTACGAACCCTGTCTACGAGACGTCCAAACCCTACGGGGACGCCCACCACGCCACCGTCGTCGCCAACGACCCCAAGGATGCTGGAAAGTCCATCAAGATTCTCCTTACCGATGTTGTCATCGACAACCAGGCTCAGGGAACCTTCATCGGAGCCGGACAGTCCGCCACCTACCACGGATACACCTGCTCCGTCAACCAGATCCCCAAGGTCATCAAGGACGGACTGACCTACGACGCCGTCGAGGTCGTCATCTCTGGCGGGCTCAACGTCCACGACGACATCAACGATTCTCTCGTCATCTGGTATCAGATAATCTGATTCAAAACAAATTACGGCTCGGGACCGCCTGGGCCGAAACGCCTTATCCTTTTTCATCTGCAATCCAAGCCGTCTGAAAGCATAATGGCCCCCATGCATTCCGCGACGGATCCGCCCGCCATATCCGACAACGGTTAAAACGACGACGAAGATACCACAACAAAAGGGGCAATGCCCCGCAGCAAACCTGCCGAGATCCCTGATGAAAAGAGACACCGGCCTTCTGAAGAAGTGATCATCATGAAAAACGCGTACATCTTGGCGATTATAGCGGCCGTCGCCGTGATCGCCGTCGTCTCAGCGGCCCTCCTCATGACAGAGGGGTCCGACGACAGCAATAACGACGACTCCTGCACCGTATCGTTCGACACGGGCGAGGGCTCTTACGTGCCCAGCCAGACTGTCAAGAAGGGCTCGAAGGCAACCGAACCTAACACCTTCAGGGAAGGATACTCCTTCCAGGGATGGTACACCGCAGCATCAGGTGGCTCCAAATTCGACTTCTCCACGAAGATCACCGGAAACATGACGCTGTACGCCCGCTGGGCGCAGAACGAGGCGGAGAGCTTCAGGGTGACCTTCGACGCCAACGGAGGTTCGGCGGACAGCTTCCAGGTCGTCAAGTCCGGAGGCCTGCTCACCAAGCCCGAGGACCCCACGAGGTCCGGATACAGGTTCCAGGGCTGGTACACCACCGCGTCCGGAGGAGACGAGTACGAATTCTCGAAGCCCGTGACGTCCAGCTTCACCCTGTACGCCCACTGGGCCCCCGGATCCCAGGCCAAAACCTGCACGGTGACGTTCGTCCTCAACGACGGGACCGCCGGAAAGAGCACGGTCGCGGTGGAATCCGGAAGCCGCGCGTCGAGCCCGACCGCCCCCAGCAGGACGGGGTATTCCTTCGACGGATGGTACACCGCGGCTGCAGGCGGCGCCAGATTCGACTTCGCCACCAAGATAACCTCCGACACCACGCTGTACGCCCACTGGACCGCCAACGCCCCTGCGCAGAGACACACGGTGACCTTCGACGCCAACGGCGGATCTCCGACCACCGAGCAGACAGTGAGCTCCGGCGACTACGCGTCCATCCCCGCAAGCCCTGCCAGACCCGGATACAAGATGATCGGGTGGTACACCGCGGCCGAAGGCGGAGAGAGGTACGAATTCTCCACCCCTGTCAGGTCGGACCTGACCCTCTACGCCCACTGGGCCGTGGACAGCCCGACGCAGAGCTACAGGGTCGCCTTCGACACCAACGGAGGGTCTACAGGAAGCTTCCAGGTCGTCAAGTCCGGAGGCCTGCTCACCAAGCCCGAGGACCCCACGAGGTCCGGATACAGGTTCCAGGGATGGTACACGGCCGCGTCCGGAGGGAGCAAGTACGACTTCTCCACGCCGGTGGACAGCAGCTTCACGCTGTACGCGCACTGGGCCGCCAGCGGCAGCGTGAGGCACACCGTGACCTTCGACGCCAACGGCGGAGCGCCCAGCAGCACCCAGACGGTGAAGGACGGAGGATACGCGTCCGCGCCGGCCGATCCGGTCAGGCTGGGATACAGGTTCCAGGGATGGTACACCTCGCCCTCCGGGGGCTCCGAGTTCAAGTTCGGCACGAAGATCACGGAGGACGTCACGCTGTACGCGCACTGGAGCCTGCACAGGACCTGCGTCGTCACCCTCGTGAACTACCCCGGATACCTGGACGACGCCGAGACGTACACCGTGGACTACGGAGAGACCTTCGAGCACTCCCTGGCCGGCTTCGGGCGGAGCCTGGAGGTCGCGTACTCCCCGGACGGCCCCTTCCACCACGCCGACTACGACGACGGGAAGCTGAGCGTGGAGAAAGGGTTCTTCGTGTCGACCATCAAGTACGGGCCGGTGACCGAGAACATAACCCTGTACTACAGGTTCGCCTGGTTCTGACGTCTGCGTGACGCTCAAAACGATTTGTAATCCTGCGAGGGCGCGGAACCCCCGCAGGAGTTTTCCTCCGAATGTTCGGCACCTGCTTCCGACAGCGGTCTGGACGGCTGAAAACCGCGGTCAAAGGGTCTATATCCTCACTGCACGATGTTTTTGCCATGACCAAAAGTTACATCGAATCCCTCGAATCAAGGGAATGCCGCAGAGCGATCGCGGTGATGACGGTCGTCGTCGTGTCCGCGATAGCCTTGCTGGCTCTGTCGTCGTCCGGATGACAGCGAAGAATAGGGCATGATAGAGGTCACCGTCAAACAGACCTGAACGAATATACGAACTCCGTGGCACAACGGCCCTTACATGGCGGAGGAACTACTATCAGCGAAAACCCAGATAGCAGAATGGAGATTAGTTTGTCGCTATTCAGTCGTAATCTGCCAAAACGTGGGGTCTATTCAACCGAGCAGATCTCCGCCATAGTATCCCCAATAGCAGCCAGATACGGCACCGGGCGCATGTTCCTCTTCGGCTCCTACGGCAGAGGCACCGCCGACAAGAACAGCGACATTGACATACTGGTCGAGCCCGGGTCCATCAAAGGATACCTGGTCTTCACGCAGCTCAACATGGACCTGGAGGAGACTCTCGGGAAGCGCGTCGACCTCGTCTCAGCCGGATGCGACAAGAGGTCCTGGACCGCATATCTAAAGATCTGGTGTGCATCTATGAGCATACACCACGACTGTCTCTCCGAATCCGAGAACCTCCGCACCATCATCGACGCCTGTGACCGCATACCCGTCCCTGGTCCCGGAAACTCAGAGGATGAGGGTTCTGTCATCGGTGCTCGCGAAAAAGGGATACGTCTCCCAGAACCTGGGAAGAGCATCCGACGCTCTCTTGTATTCGACGCCTTTGACTTCTTGACCGGAATCCTGTACGATGACCGCCACGGCGTCCCGTGCCGTCGCGCTTTGTTATCGTTTCATTTCGTTTCATTTCATTTCAAATGAAACATGAAACGATATGATTGCCTGTGCCGACCATCGGCGGCGAGAGGCTCAGCGGATGAACAGGAGCTCCCTGTACTTGGGCAGCGGCCACATCTGGTCGTCCACTATCATCTCCAGGGCGTCCACATGCACCCTGACCTTCTCCAGGTACGGCACGACCCTGTCGTGGAAGGCTATGGCCTTGGCGCGCTCCTCCTCGATCTCGCAGATCTCGTCCACGTCCGCCTCCATCCCGACAGCAAGGTTCCTGGCCTTGCTGATGTGCATGGCCATGTCCTTTATGATCTGGATCTCCCCGGCCGCCACCTCGCTGTACTCCTCGTCGTCGAAGATCTCCTTCATCTTGGAGACGTTGTCCAGGAGGACCGACTGGTACCTGGTGGCCACCGGCAGGATGTGGTTCGCAGTGAGGTCGGCCAGCACCCTCGCCTCTATCTCGATCTTCTTGCTGTATATCTCCCAGCTTATCTCGCTCCTGGCCCTGAGCTCGACCTCGGTCAGGACGCCGGTGTCCCTGTACACCTCGATGGTCCTGGGCGAGGTGAGGCAGTCGTAGGACAGGGGAGGGCTTGTCTCGCAGTCCAGGCCGCGCCTGGCTGCCTCCGCCTTCCACTCGTCCGAGTACCCGTTGCCGTCGAAGCATATCTTCTGGCAGGCCCTGTACGTCTCCCTGGTCTCGTCCAGCAGCGCCTTCATCACGGGCGTGCCGCCGGCGACCCTCCTGTCGACGTTCTCCTTGTACCTCTTGAGCTGGTAGGCGGTTATCGTGTTCAGCACGGAGACCGCGCTGGAGCAGTTGGCGGACGACCCCACGGCCCTCAGCTCGAACCTGTTCCCGGTGAACGCGAACGGGGACGTCCTGTTCCTGTCGGTGTTGTCCATGAACAGGTCCGGTATCTGAGGGATCCCCAGGCTGTACCCGACCTTCCCCTTGAGCTTCACCATGTCCCTGGAGCTCAGCAGCTCGTTGAACGCCTCGGTGACCTGCTCCCCCAGGAACGACGATATTATCGCGGGAGGGGCCTCGTTTGCGCCCAGCCTGTGCGCGTTGGTGGCGGTCAGGATGCTGGACTTCAGCAGGGCGTTGTTGTCGTAGACGGCCTTCAGCACGTTCGCCATGAACGTGAGGAACCTGAGGTTCTCCAGGTCGGTCTTCCCCGGGGACAGCAGGCCTATCCCAGACTCGGTCCCGATGGACCAGTTGCAGTGCTTCCCGGACCCGTTCACGCCCGCGAAGGGCTTCTCGTGGAGCAGGACCCTGAACCCGTGCCTGTCCGCCACCGTCCTCATCAGGGACATCAGCAGCAGGTTGTGGTCGATGGCTATGTTGGCCTGCTCGTAGACCGGGGCGATCTCGAACTGGTTGGGGGCGACCTCGTTGTGCCTCGTCTTTATCGGTATCCCGAGCTTGTAGCACTCGAACTCCAGGTCCTTCATGAACTCCAGCACCCTGGCCGGGATCGACCCGAAGTAGTGGTCCTCCAGCTGCTGGTTCCTGGCCGAGCTGTGCCCGATGAGGGTCCTCTCGGCCATTATGAGGTCCGGGCGCTCGGCGTACAGGGAGGAGTCCACCAGGAAGTACTCCTGCTCCCAGCCGAGATAGGAGAACACGCGGTCGTCCTCTATGCCGAAGTACTTCAGGACGTCCGCGACGGCGGAGGCTATGGCGACCTCCGACTTGAGGAGGGGGGTCTTGTAGTCGAGGGCCTCCCTCGTATATGATATGAATACTGTGGGGATGCAGAGGCGGTCCCCCATCACGAAGGCGGGCGACGAGGGGTCCCATGCGGTGTATCCCCTCGCCTCGAACGTGTTCCTGAGCCCCCCGTTCGGGAACGACGAGGCGTCCGACTCCTGCTGGCAGAGGATCTTCCCGGAGAACGCCTCTATCGACTCGCCTTTGCCATAAGGCTCCGCGAACGAGTCGTGCTTCTCGGCGGTCCCGCCGGTCAGAGGCTGGAACCAGTGCGTGTAGTGCGTGGCTCCCATGTCCTGGGCCCAGCGCTTCATCCCCACGGCGACCTGCTCGGCCACCTCCCTCTCCAGGGTGACCCCCTGCTCTATGGACTCGTACACCTTCTGCCTAATCTCGGAAGAGAGGTACTTCCTCATGTTCTTCCTGCTGAAGACGTTGCATCCATAGTAGTCCGAGGTGGACGGGGCGGGAGGCTCCGCGACCACCGCCTCTTTGGCGAACGCCTCCTCGACCGCTCTGAACCTGCTGTTTGCCATGAGGGTACGTTGAGTCGTGCATCATTATAAATGTTTCGTGAAAGAAGATAAAATGATGACTAGAGGACTTATCATTAGACATTTGTCTATCTGATTATTTATTTTCAAATGAACATCTTTTAAACTGGTCTGTGACAAGACGGCATCGTCGGAAAAGCAGTCGCGCCCGCTCGCTTTGGCGGCGAACAGGCAGGCATTATTTTTTTACTGAGCAATGATATGTACGCCCGGTGTAAGATTAATGGCTTTCAAGCTGTTCAAGAACGGGGACGACCTGTACGAGCAGGGCAACGAGCTGATAAAGCGCGGAGAGTTCTCCAAGGCTCGCAGCACGCTGCAGAAGTCCATAGACAAAGAAGGGGGCGAAGACGACGTCGCGGCGGTCCAGGTCGCGCTCATCGACATGATGGGCAAGCTCGACAGGGCCGACGTGTACTCGGTTCTCGTATCCAAGCTAAAAGCCCTGAAGGCGACCGACTTCGAGTTCGGGCTCACGCACGTGGACCGCGACCCGCTGATCGTGGAGGCGGAGCTCACCCAGAGGAAGGTGGCCCTCATGACCCAGAGGGCGCAGAAGAAAGACTTGGAGGCGGTCTCCAAGAACCTCCAGTCCCTGGCCCAGGACTTCCAGGAGAAGATAGGGGACAGGCACCTGGTGATACAGGAGATATTCAACAACGACACCACCGTGACCGGCCTGACCGAGTTCTTCAACCTCATGGCCGTGTCTTACGAGGCCCTGTCCGACGCCGTGGTGTGGGAGAGCCCCTCACAGGCCGCGGAGTACGAGCAGATCGCCATGGGATACCGCCAGCAGAACGGGCAGAGCGGCAGCGCCAACGACGCCAAGGTCAGGGCGTACAGCAACTCCTGCAGGTGCTGGATCTGCGGCAGGAGCGCGTCTGGAGAGGGCATACACTTCTATTCCGCGCCCGCGGACATCTCCCCCGCTCTGGCGAAGGAGAGCACCGACGAGGGAACGAACAAGAACAGGGCAGAGGACAACAAGCACATCTACATCTGCCGCGCCTGCTACTCCGGGGTCTCCAACCGCGCGAACGAAATCGCCCTCGGATACCACCAGAAGGCTATGGCCGAGCTCCGCGCCACGGAGGCCAGGCTCCAGGCCGAGATAGCCGCCCTAGAGAGCGAGATAAGGATGCTTAGGCTGAGGTCGAACTGAAATGGACGAGATGGTAGAGCTCAGATGCAAGAACTGCGGTGCCCCCCTGGACGCCGCGGACGTGAACTCTGACGCCAAGATAGTGACCTGCCAGTACTGCGGGACCAGCCAGCAGCGCATTGACGCCAAGGCGTACATGGAGCAGATGATGGGGGAGATCAAGTCCTGGATGAGCAAAGCGATGCCCATGGGGTTCGCCGGCGCCGCCATGGACAACGTCGACCCTATCGCAAGGTACAACATCTACATGAACAGCGTGAAGCCCATGGTGGAGCCGGAGATAAGGGAGTTCCGCCTGGACATGAACTCGCTCATAAGCTCGCCCCTGATCGTCCTGCCGTTCAACAAGGGCGAGCCCCTGAAGGCGAAGCGCAGCTCCAAGCAGGCGTTCGAGTTCAACGCCAAGCTGAAGAGCATAGAGCCTCTGGCGATGGACTCCGAGAACAAGCCGAAGATCGCCGAGGCTGAGAGCATATCCGCGGCGTACGCGCTGATTGCCAACAACTCCAAGCTCCTGACGGACACCACCCCCGGCAGGTTCGCCCTGATGGCCAACAACTTCACCGAGGCTGCCAACAACATGTCCAAATGCAAGGGGTACGAGCCCTTCGTGAAGAGGCTCAACGCCCTGGTGGAGGTCTGCCTCGCTTCCGACTACGTGCTGAACGGCAACCCCGTGGACTGCATAGTCAAAGCGGAGAGGGGCGTCAAGCAGCTGGAGGAGGCCAAGAAGGAGCTGTTCAAGAGCCCCACCATGGCCGTCATGATCCGCGCCGTGGACGTCGAGATATCCCAGTCGAAGACCCTGCTCCACATCTCGGAGATGGCCCAGCAGACGTCTTCCGACCCCCTGAAGCTCCTGAACATACTGAACGAGGTCAGCAGCCTCAGGTACCCCAACAACCCCGCATGGAACTACCTCCTGGACAAGAAGGAGAGGGACGTCGAGATGTTCGCGGGCATCGAGAGCATCATGGACGCGAGGAACTCCGGCACCCTGCCCATCTGCACGGGCGACGGCAACCTCCTGTACCCGTTCTGGGACGTGGACCTGAAGTACAGCTTCACGACCGGCGCCCTCTTCTCCAAGAAGAGCGTCGAGGTCACAGAGGACCTCCTGATACCTGCGACGTTCACCGTGTCCGACACCGCGCTGTCCAACCCCCGCACCGGGCTCACCGACATATTCGCGGCCGCCCCAGAAGCGTCCATCCTGACCAAGATCAAAGGGCAGGAGAACAGCATCAGCGGAGGGGCCGGGATAGGCGCCCTCGCGGACTCGGCGGCCGATAACTCCCCCGGGACGAGGAAGATAGTCATACCCCTCAGCACGAAGACCGAAGCCACCAAGCTGGTCGAAGAGTACTTGAAGCAGTGCTCGTCATCCCATTCCAAACTGAAGCTAAGCAAACCACTGGTCAAGAAGCTGGTCTACATACCGTGCAACACGAGCGGGGACTCCGTGTCTCTGCCCAAGTCCTTCGGGAACCTCACCCCGAAGGTCGTCAGCACGCTTGGGACGAAAGGAATAGTCATAATCTGAAGGAGTGATAGCATGGCCATGAACGGCAACACGTGGGGCGCTATAACTGTGGGAGCGCTGCTCCTCTCCATAGTGCTCGGCATAATCATCTTCCTGACCACGGGCCAGGTCCTGGATGTCATATGGGCGGTGCTCATAGTGTTCGGCCTGTTCCTCGCGGTCTCCTCTGTCGTCAGGGGATCCGGGAAGAGCAACACCAACTTCGGGTCGTCGTACGGCGACTCGACGATGGTAGGCGGAATAATACTCGCCGGGATCGGAGTGTCTGGGCTCATCCAGAGCTACCTCGGCAACGTCCTCATAACCGTCGCGGTCTTCATAGCGATAATAGCGATAACCGGAATAGTGATGGCAATAAAGAACAGGAACGGATGATAGCATGTCGGATTTGGACAACACAGTGAAATCGAAGATGAAGAGCGACATGGGGCTCTTCGAGAAGATCAAGATGTATATCCCTGGGTACAAGGGATATAAGGAGAAGAACCTGCGCAGGGACGCCGACAGGGCCGTGAGGCAGGAGCTGTCCCGCACCATACAGGGGGCCAAGGCGGACCTCGCGGAGATACAGAAGGCGGTCCTCGACGACTTCGACCTCATGATGGACGTCGAGAGGATAAGGACCAAGGTCGACAAGTACGACATAGACGTGAAGAAGGCCGTCAACGGATACTCCGCCTTCCACGACTCCGTGAAGATCCTGGAAGCCGACCTGGACAAGGTCATGGCGTGGGACGCCAAGATACTGGACGACATCCAGGCCATGAGGGAGGCCACCGAGAAGCTCCTCGACATGGCCGACGAGGGCACCCTCGTGAGGAAGGACCTCCGCAAGTACGAGAGATGCATCGACGACATGCTGGAGGACTACAACCAGAGAGAAGCGATCATGAAAGGGTTCGACACGACGGAGGCGATCTGAGATGGCCAACACCAATGTCGTGACATGGTCCTCGCAGGGCCCCGACGACATAGTGTACTGCTTCGACCACGACGACCTGAGGACCCTGACCTCGGTCACCGTGCCGGAGCACGCCGTGGCCATCTTCGTGAGGGACGGGCAGTTCCAGGGGATCCTGGAGCCCGGCAGGCACTTGATCACGTCCGCCAACATCCCTTGGCTGACGTCCCTGTACAACCTCGCCCTCGGCTACAAGGAGACCCCGTTCAAGGTGCAGATCATCTACGTCTCGCTGAAGATGTTCAACGGGAAGTGGGGAATCCGCGGGATGCTCAAGGTCCAGAAGGACTACGAGGTCCCCATAACGCTGATGGCCAACGGTGACTACCAGTTCCGCGTCAGCGACGTCCCCGTGTTCTTCACCCAGGTCCTCGGAGGGCTCAAGGCGTACACCACCGGCGACGTCAACGCCTTCATGAAGAGCTTCATCAACGAGCAGATAACCCAGCAGCTCACGTCCCAGTACTACATGGACATCTACGGGAAGCTCGAGCAGGCCTCCACCACCACCAAGGTCAAGATCGAGCAGTACTTCACCCAGAGGGGGATCGAGCTCCTCGCGCTGAAGATCGCCGACCTCAGGACCACCGAGGAGGACCAGAAGAAGATATTCGAGTATCTCCAGTTCAGCAGCAAGAACGGAGAGTCGTTCAAGAGGTACGAGGTCATGGACAGGATGGCGGACGCGATCGGAAACTCCGAAGGCGGAGCGGCCGTCGGGACCGGGATGCTACTGTTCCCCCAGATGTTCCAGCAGCTCCAGGGCCAGCAGGGCAGCCAGCAGCAGCCCCAGCAGCCCCAGCAGCAGCAGATGCTGTGCCCGTACTGCGGAAGGCCGAACTTCTACCCGTACATGTACTGCTCCTCGTGCGGAAGGCCCGCTCCCGGGATGCAGGCGCAGCCCGGATACGGCCCCGCCCCAGGATACGGACCGGCTCCCGGGCAGTACGGCCCCGGCCCGGGGTACGCACAGCCCGGATACGGGCCTGCCCCTGGCGCGCCCAACGCCGCAGCCCCCGGACCGCAGGGTGCGCCCAACACCGGAGCCCCCGGACCGCAGGGTGCGCCTGGACCATCCGCTGCCGGGACGACCCCGAGCTACAAGACCTGCCCTTACTGCGGACAGGACATCTCAGGGCTTCCGAAGACGCCCAAGTACTGCCCGTACTGCTCCGAGCAGCTCTACTGATCCTTTGACAAAACCCGGCTTCGGCCGGCGTCTTCCTTTTCCACCCTTTTGGACTAGATCCGACGATAAGCACATGGCCGGAAGCGAAAATCGTAAGCGGCTTCGGCCCATCTGAACCTGGAACTGTCGTCCGACGATATAATAATATCTTTATTCTGATACGAATATCGTAATAATATTACAGATATCGTTGTGATAATAATGTATTGCTTCGAATAGCGCTATCAGATTACTATAAATAGTAGCACAGCGTACTTACACTCAAGGAGGCAAGAAAAGATCAGCAAAAGGCAAGTAGCTTGGATCTGCGGCGAGAGCGGATCACCGAGGCAGCATGAAGCCAGCGGGAAGAAATGGTCGATCGACGCTTGTCCCCTGGGCGCTCCTGCTGTCCGATCCGCTCGCAAGACTCGACGGATGACCGCAACAAACGCGCTTACCCTCTACCGGGGCCGGGAAGGTCAGGACTGGAATTCTTCTATCCGGTCCTTACAGGACGTTGACATCGTGTGAACCGTTAAGACTACGCCCTGCGATATACCCGACATGGAACTGGAAGACTACGTGACCACCATACCGGACTTCCCCAAGCCGGGGATCATGTTCAGGGACGTGACCACCATCGTGAGCAGCCCCGACGGACTCCGGATGTCCATCGACAAGATCGTGGACTCCCTGAAAGACGTCGACTTCGACCTCATCGCAGGTTCGGAGTCCCGCGGATTCGTCTTCGGGACGCCGGTGGCGTACGCCATGGGAAAAGGGTTCATACTCGTCCGCAAGAAGGGCAAGCTCCCGAGGGAGACCATCTCCGAGGAATACGCCCTGGAGTACGGCACCGCGACGCTGGAGATGCACAAGGACGCCATCAAGCCCGGCGACAGGGTGGTCATCGTGGACGACCTCATCGCCACCGGCGGCACCACCGAGGCCATGGCCAAGATGATAGAGCGCCTCGGTGGCAAGGTCGTCAAGATGTGTTTCGTCATGGAGCTGGCAGGCCTGGGCGGACGCGACAGGCTCAAAGGATACGACATAGTATCGCTTATAAAGTACGAGGGGAGCCGAGATGAAGGTAAGCAGCGAAGGGATAGTGGACGGCCATTTTCTGGACAAGTACGGCAAGAGGGGCGACGCGTTCATACACGGGATGCCCTCCCTGTCCATCCCGTTCAGGATAGAGGACGCTCCCGAAGGGACGGTCAGCTTCGCGGCCATCCTGGACGACTACGACGCGGTCCCGGTGTGCGGGTTCGACTGGATCCACTGGATAATCGCCGACCTCAAGAAGACCGAGGTGAAGGAGGGCGAATCCCGCAGCAGCAAGGACTTCGTGGAGGGACGCAACAGCTGGAGCGGCAAGTTCGACAAGCTGCCCGCCGAGAAGGCCACGGGATACGGCGGCATGGCCCCTCCGGACAGGCCGCACAGGTACACCCTCAAGGTCTACGCCCTGGACTGCGAGCTGGGGCTGGAGAAGGGGTTCGGCCTCAACGACCTCGTGTTCGCGATGAGGGGACATGTGCTGGCCCGCGACATGATCGTCGGGCTGTACGATTCCAAGAAACACTGAAGGTGAGCGGCCCCGCCGGGATTTGAACCCGAGTTGTTGGTTCCGAAGTCCAACAGGATATCCCCCTACCCCACGGGGCCCGTTCCCGATTACCAGATGCCCGATATAAAACATATCTCAGCCTGGACTGGCCGCTGTCCGTAGCAACTCCTTTATTCGGATGCCATGATTACCGGCCCATGCCGAAAGTTCTGATGAACCATGGTGCCGGAGGGGAGCTCATGCAGGAGTTCCTTTCGAAGCACGTCACCAGCCACTTCCCGAAGATGGAGGCGGACGTCCCTCTGGACTCCATGGACGACTCCGCCGTAGTAGACGACGTGGTCTTCACGATTGACGGGCACACTGTCAAGCCGCTGTTCTTCCCCGGAGGGGACATCGGGAAGATATCGGTGGCCGGGACTGTCAACGACATCTCTGTCATGGGCGCATCCCCCATCGCCCTGGGCTGCTCCGTGATCATAGAGGAGGGCCTGGACATAGAGGTCGTGGACAAGGTCATGGAGAGCATGGGCAGGACCGCCGCCGGATGCGGGGTGCCCATAGCCACCGGGGACACCAAGGTCGTGGAAGCAGGAGCCGTGGACCAGATGGTCATGTCCACTTCGGCCGTCGGCAAGAGGTCCCCCTACCTGGACTCCAACCTGGCCAAGGCTGCCGAGTACAGGCCCGTGGAGAACAGATGGTGCACCGACTCGTCCGTGAGGCCGGGAGACGTCATAATAGCGTCAGGATACATGGGGGACCACGGTATAGCCCTGCTGTCCTTCCGCGAGGGATACGGGTTCGAGAGCGAGGTCCAGAGCGACGTCGCCCCCCTGAACAAGATGATCGCGGAGGGCCTCAAGGCCGGCGGGATAGTGGCCATGAAGGACCCCACCCGCGGAGGCATAGCCAACACCCTGAACGAATGGTGCTCCAAATCCCACATAGGGATGGAGATCGACTACGCCTCGATCCCCTTGAGGGAAGGGGTGGTCAGCGCATGCGACCTCCTTGGGATTGACCCCCTCAGCATAGGCAACGAGGGGAAGGCGATCGTCGCGGTCGTGCCGGAGATGGCCGAAGAGGTCCTGAAAGCCCTCAGGAGGACGCCGGAAGGCAAGGACGCGGCCATAATCGGCAAGGCCGTAAGCGGCGTGGAGAGAGTGGTGCTCAGGACCGAGGTCGGAGGGAAGAGGATCCTCGAGGCCCCGGCGGGAGACCCCGTGCCGAGGATCTGCTGATCGGGATCGGACCACCGTGAGCGTGATCTGGACGGACCTCTTGTCCAGCATCTTCTCCAGATCCGCCTGGTCCATCCCTACTATCTTTCCAAGAGGAGTGTAGCTGTACTCGTTGGGGCCGTAGAAGATGACTATCTTATCCCCCATGTACAGGAAGATGTCCCCTGGCTCGGACGTCATGACCGAATCGCTCCTCGGCAAGGCGGACCCCAGATCCCCGACCTGTTCGAAGCCGCCGTACCTCTCGGCCCGGATGTCGACGATCCCGCGAGCCAGGGCCTTCAGAGTCCTGACAGAGGCGTTCTCCTTCCATTCCACCTCCACGGCTCTCCCGTCGACGGTGAGCGTCAGAGTCCCGCCCGCGTCCGTGTCGGAATGCTTGAACGACCTGTCGCCACCGTCGTCCCATGCCAGCGCCAAGACCAGCGCCGCCGCTGCTGCCAGGGATACGATCGCCACAACCATGATGACCTTGTTCACGATGGCGGAACGCCTACATAGATGATAAAATTCAAGCTTTTGATAAACTATTATTGTATAATTTTATGCATTATTGATTCTGTATAGACATTAATTTATAATAGCTTAGAAATGACGCCCTGAAGGCAGTCTATCATGTCAGAAGACAGGTACAAGCTCAACAAGGAACTGGCCCAGATGCTGAAAGGCGGGGTGATCATGGACGTCACCACCCCCGAGCAGGCCAAGATAGCCGAGAAGGCAGGCGCTGCCGCGGTTATGGCGCTTGAACGCATCCCCGCCGACATCCGCGCAGCCGGAGGGGTGTCCAGGATGAGCGACCCCAAGATGATCAGAGGAATACAGGAGACCGTATCGATCCCTGTGATGGCGAAGGTCCGTATAGGCCACTTCGTCGAGGCGCAGATTCTGGAGGCCCTGGAGATCGACTACATCGACGAGAGCGAGGTGCTGACCCCGGCCGACGACGTCTACCACATAGACAAGACGCAGTTTAAGGTCCCGTTCGTCTGCGGAGCCAGGGACCTGGGCGAAGCCCTCAGGAGGATATCCGAAGGGGCGTCGATGATAAGGACGAAGGGAGAGCCTGGGACAGGCGACATCGTCCAGGCCGTCAGCCACATGAGGGCGATGAACTCCGCCATCCGCGACATACAGAACCGCCGCGAGGACGAGCTGTACGAGACCGCGAAGCAGCACAGGGTGCCGGTGGACCTCGTCAGGTTCGTCCATGACAACGGAAGGCTGCCTGTGGTCAACTTCGCGGCCGGAGGGGTCGCGACTCCTGCCGATGCCGCGCTGATGATGCACCTGGGTGCGGAAGGGGTGTTCGTCGGCTCGGGCATTTTCGCTTCCGGGAACCCCGAGAAGAGAGCCGCCGCGATCGTCCAGGCGGTGACCAACTACAACGACCCTGCCAAGCTGGCCGAACTTTCGTACGATCTCGGCAAAGCCATGGTGGGAATAAACGCCGAGGAGATCCAGACCATCATGGCGGAGCGCGGACAATGATCGGCGTCCTCGCCCTCCAGGGAGCCTTCGCGGAGCACGAGAGCTGCCTGGACAGGCTAGGCCAGGAGTTCTTCGAGATCCGGAAGCGGGAGCACCTGGATCGGAGCATGGACGCACTCATCATCCCTGGCGGCGAGAGCACGGTCATGGGGAAGCTCCTCCGCGACATGGACATGGACTCGATCCTCAAGGAGAGGATACTCGGAGGGCTACCGGTCTTCGGGACCTGCGCCGGCCTGATCGTCCTCTCCAAGCGCGTCGTAGGAGGCTCGACCTCATTAGGAACTCTGGATGTCACAACAATCCGCAACGCCTACGGAAGGCAGCTGGGAAGCTTCGAGACCGTGGCCGGATTCGACGGAAAGGAGATTCCCATGACGTTCATCCGCGCGCCGTACGTCGAATCCGTCCGCCCTGGGGTGAAGGTGCTCTCAGAGGTCGACGGAAGGATCGCGGCCGTTCGCCAAGGAAACCAGCTGGCCACGTCGTTCCATCCGGAGCTGACCGAGGACCTGACCGTGCACAGGTACTTCCTTGAAGAAGTCGCCGGCGTCATGTGAAACTTGGAGGGTCACGCCCTCCTCTTTCCCATATGAAGTCCTGTCACAAGCGCGACCTGAACGACTGCGGGCTGGATTGTCAAGGAAATTGTATAGGAATCCCCGAATGAAACATCAATATGGAGAAACTGGAGCCGCTGATGGGAATTGGACCCACGACCTACGCCTTACCAAGGCGTCGCTATACCCCTTAGCCACAGCGGCATTGTGTAAAAGAGGCTATAGATAACTCATTTATAAACATATCTATGGCATGCTTCCTGAAAGGGATGCCGGCATGGACCAGCAGCCAGATATCCGCAGGAGACGGCAAAAAAACAGGCTCTTTCGCCCTCCGAAACAGTCAAGGGAAGCCCGCCTTCCGCCAGACGTGTGATGCGAAAAGCCTCGCGTCCGCAGAACGTCCCTGGACCGAGAGACCATCGCCCGACAGAGCCGCCGCGACAACCTTATCTGTCTGTCATCCCTAGGCCGGCCCATGAAGAAAGAGATGAGCTCCTTCGATGTCCGCTCCATCGTCACGGAGATTTCCGGTATCGAAGGCGCGCACATGGACAAGATTTACCACTGGGGCGCCAAGAACGTCCTCTTCCGCCTGAACGTGCAGGGGGAAGGCAAGAAGGAGCTCTTCTTCAGGGACGGGAAATGGCTCTACAGCCCGGCCACCAAGCCAGAGACCCCAACCATGCCCACCTCGTTCGCATCCTTCCTCAGGAAGTACATCGACAACGCCCGCGTGGGGAAGGTCAGGCAGATAGGGTTCGACAGGGCCATAGAGATGGAGCTCGCGAAGTCCGACGGCGACTACAGGCTGGTCTTCGAGATGTTCGGAGGCGGGAACGTCCTGCTGATAAAGGACGGCGTCATCCTGAACTGCCTCATACAGAAGACCTGGAAGGACCGCTCCGTCCGCCCGGGGTCGGAGTACGTCGTGCCGAAGTCGAGGTTCGACCCCACCGAATCCTCCGAAGAGGACTTCATAGCATCCTTCCGCTCCTCCGACTCGGACGCCGTGAGGACCCTGGCCACGTCTGTGAACCTCGGAGGCCAGTACGCCGAGGAGGTGTGCAAGCGCATCGGCATCGACAAATCCACCCCGGTCGCAGACGTCCCCGACGAGACCGTGTCCAAGATGTACTCCGCCATGAAGGACATCGTGAGGTACGCCATCGAGTCCCCCCAGCCGACTGCCTACCTCAAGGACGGGAAGATAGAGGACTTCGCCCCGATGCGCCTGGAGTCCCGCTCGGGCCTGGAGAGCAGGAGCTACTCCACGATGTCGGAGATGGTCCACGCGTTCATGCTGGAGATCGCGGACGCCGAGGAGGAGGCCTTCGTCGACCCAGAGGTGGAGAAGCTCAACAGGAGGATCGCCAAGCAGGAGGAGACACTCGAGGGCTACAAGGAGGCGGAGGAGGAGCTCCGCAGGAAAGCGGAGGCGCTGTACACCGACTACCAGAAGACCAGCGAGCTGCTGTCGGTCCTCGACGAGCAGTCCAAGAAGATCACCTGGGAGAAGCTCAAAGCGGGAGCCATGAAGATCCCGTACGTGGAGTCTATAGACCCCTCCAAGAATCTGGTGACGGCCAAGCTGGGAGGGGAGTCCGTGGTCCTGGACTACACGAGGAACCTCGACGCCAACGCGTCCATGCTATACCAGAAGGGCAAGGACATAGGAGAGAAGGCGAAGCACGCCCAGGAGGCCCTCAACGAGAGCAGGGCGCTGCTGGCCAAGACTCAGAAGCACATCGACAAGGCCAAGGCGCTCGCTGCGGGCAAGGCGGAGCCTACGAAGCAGTTCTGGTTCGAGAGGTACAAATGGTTCCTGACCCCCTCCGGGAAGCTGGTGATCGCTGGAAGGGACACACACACCAACGACAGCATCGTGAAGAAGCATCTGAAGGAGAACGACATCTACGCCCATGCTGACGTGCACGGAGCGCCTTCGGTCATCCTCAAGGAAGGGGCCTCGGCCACGGAGGAGGAGCTCAGGGCGGCATGCCATTTCGCCATAGCCCAGTCCAAGGCGTGGGTGGCCGCCATGGCGGAGGGAGGGGCGTTTTGGGTGTATCCCGACCAGGTCAGCAAGACCCCTAACCCCGGAGAGTTCGTCCCCAGGGGAGCGTTCATCGTGCGCGGGAAGAGGAACTACGAGTACCATCTCCCCATGAAGCTCACGATAGGCGAGGTCTACTACCAGGGAGCGAGGAAGGTCATGTGCGCCCCGGCAGGATGCTTCCCGGGGTGCGACAGATACGTCACCATCGTCCCCGGGAGAGGCAAGGCCGGCAGGAAGTCCAACGAGATCGCGAAGATGTTCAACGTCCCAGAGGAGGAGATATCGAGGATACTTCCGCCTGGGGACGTGGAGATCGCCGAGGTCGTGATGCCGAAGGACGAAAGCTCGGAAGAATGAAATACAGGGGTCGAACCCCTCGTTTCATTATCTACTCATTATATGCCGTGCGATGAACAGATGACGATGTCGGCTTGCAACCGGATCCGACAAGTCTGCCGGCTCACGACTCGGCCGCGTCCGCGGAACCTGAGCTGCGACTTCTGTCCAACAGCTGGGCCAGCCATCCTCCCACGGCGGCCGCGACGAACAGCCAGAATACCATCCTGAACGGGAAGCACAGGAGAAGGAGAATCGTCACGGCCAGAGGCTTCCTCATCTGCGCCCCCAGGGTAGCCGCAGTGGTGACCCCGGCGGCGAAGACGACATGGCTGGGGAAATCGGAGAACACCAGCATCGCGATGCCTATGCCCATGCAGGAGCAGGCGAATATCATGGGGAAGAAATGCCCTCCCTTCATCCCGAAGCGGAGGCAGAAGGCCGTCATGAGGACTTTGAGCAAACATATGCCGATGAGCATCCAGGGCGCATAGGACCCGAACCCCCCTATCAGGTCCGCCATCTGGTCCTCGCCTGAGAACATCGCCATCGGAGCCAGGATGCACATGAGCCCGATCACGGCGCCGCATGCGGCCTCCCTCCACACGACCGGGACCTTTTCCGCGCCGGTCTCCGCTGCCGTCCCCGCCGCCCTGTAAAGGAGGTAAACGGCCAGGCCAAGGACGACGTAAATCACGGCCATAGCGAAGTCCTCCGGCGATATCGAAGCCTCGGAGAAGCTGGGGAACCCCTCCAGAGATGTATGGAACACCTGGTTTAGGCCCCAGACCACGAGTATGCCGGCCCCTGCCGACAGACCGTACAAGACGAGCTTGCTGATCCTCGGAAGAGAAGGCGGGCTGCCGTCGACAGCGGGCTCCTCGACAGCCAGTATACCGAATAAAGGCATGTGGAATATCTGCCCCAGCGTCACAGCCTCGCCCAGCTCGGTGTACAGGGCGGCGTCGCGCTTGGCGAAGGACACGTTGTCGCCGACCCAGTAGCACAGGGCGGCTATTATCCCGGTCAGTCCGGCCTCCGGCCCCACGCTGGCCCCCAGCACGAGAGGGATGACCGCGCATGCTATGATGGGCAGCATCGGACGGTAGTCGTACCGCTTCTCGCGCCTGACTTTGCCCATTACGACGTCAAGCTCGTCCGGGTAATCGCCGTAGCGCCTGTGGATAAGCCCGACGACGCAACCTCCCAAAGCGCAGATCGGGATCGCTGCCCAAGATCCTGCGAACGAGGGGACCATGTCCCAGACGAACGACGTTCCGACAGAAACGGCCCGGATGAACAGCCATATGACCAGTCCGGCGGCAGCCCCCAAAAGAACGGAGAGGACTGCTACAGAAACCATGTTGCCAATCCCAGCCCTCATATGCTCCCCTCCGTAGCTGTCTTGCCCGAAATACGGGCAATGCGTTGCTGAATATGACAGTCGCTGGATGGATAATAACAGTTTCTTATGTGTCAGCTTAAGTCTTAATTGACTCTAGAATAATACATAGCTCGATAGTTCGACACTTCAAAGGATGATATGAAGAAGACAATGAATCAAGAAAAATAAACGAGGTCATTAAGACCTCGTTTTTTATTGCTATTTTATATTAATTTTTAATTATTTCATTTCCAGCACCTCAGCATATTCAAGAAAAAGACAAGTCTGGATCATAACCCAGCGTGTATCCGTAGGTGGTCGAATTGTACTTGACGTACAGCGGGTCCGTGTCGGACGGGACTTCGTATACCAGCGTGAACACCTTGGACGAGCCGGCGGATATCGTGACGTCGCCCATCCGGATTCCGGTCTGGGCC
>JAFYAH010000044.1 GCA_017540825.1 Candidatus Methanomethylophilaceae archaeon
GACCTCGTTCCCGAGGAGGCGGTTGTACCTGCTGAATATGTCGGGAGGGAGCAGGGAGCCTGCCAGATGGCCAAGGTGTATCGTGCCGTTGGCGTAAGGCCATGCTATGTTTATGCAGATCTTTGTCATTGTTACCTGCGCACCGCAGTGCTTTATATTATCTTTATATTTTTCATGGACGGCCATTCGAAACGCCGGCTGCAGGAGCGGCGGGACGCCGATCTGAGCTGGACAGCAGGACAGGGACATGTTCTGCCATATCGCGATATTAAACGTCGAAACGTCGTTCTTTCGACTCCCCGATCGTCTGGCAGAAGCCGGATAGAGGGTTGGCGGTCCCGATATAGCGCCTGACGGCCTGTAAGCAGCCGGATGGACCTGTGACACAGAAAGAGGCGAAGGCTTCCACCCCCGCCTATGATTTGATGCCGGGGAAAGCCCCGGCAGAATGGTTTCAGGATGTCTGGACGAGGACCTTTCCGGAACCCTCGAACGCCTTGCCAGCCAGGTCGGATGCAGAAACGTCTACCCTGCCGCCGTCGGGGCCCTTGAAGGCGTACCCGAAGAAGGCCTTGGGGTCGACGTCGGAGAGGCCGTCCCCGAAGACCGCCTTTTGAAGGTCGTTCCCGGTGAAGGCCCCGTACCCTATGCTGGCCGCGGACGAGAGGTCCGCCAGGGTCAGGGCGCAGCCGTAGAAGGCGTGCTTGCCTATGCTGGCGACCCCGCTGAGGTCTGCGTTCGTCAGCCCGGCGCATCCGCTGAAGGAGCTCTCGCCGATCTGCGTGACCGCCTCCAGGCCGATGAACCAGAGGGACCTGCAACTGGCGAATGCGTACTCGCCTATGCTGCCGCCGTCTATCACCGCGATCTCCAGCCCCTGGCAGTTCGCGAACGCCTTGAAGCCGATGTCGACCGTGCTGAACACGGAAGCGATGGAGTCGTCTTCCATGAACGCCTTGGCGCCCACCGAGGTGACCTTCCAGTCGAACCCAAGGTACTTCACGCTGTCGGGGATGTAGAGCTTGTCCTCCGAGGCCCCGTCGGCGAACCCGGCGAGGACGACCTCCTTGCTCTCGTCGCTGGAGACGATCCTGTAGGCGAACGTCCCGCTGTGGAAGGTCCCTCCGGCCGCCGGGACGTAGACCTCGAGGCTGGCCGCATCCGTTCCGGTGAACTTGTGGCCTCTCATGTCGTCCGTGTAGCGGTCCGAGGTGCTGCCGTCCTCCCAGCTGAAGACGCATCCGGAGAACGAGTCCTGACCTGCGGACAGCAGGAAGCTTGGGAACACCACGTAGTCCAGCGAGGAGCATCCCGAGAACGCTCCGCTCCCCACGTCGGTCGCCTCGACTCCGTCCCTGTCCGCGAACTTCAGCACCTCCAGGGTGCTGCCTGCGAATGCCTCTTCGCCGATCCTGGTGACCGAGGCGGGTATGCTGACGTAGCGGAAGTAGGATATCGGCCCGCTGTCGTGGTCGGCCTTGAGGGCAGCCCCGGCGTCCTTGAACGCCTCTGCGGAGATCTCCGTGACGGTGCCCGGTATGATCAGCCTCTGCTTCGAGGCGGGGAACTTGATCAGGGTCGTGACGCCCTTGTCGTACAGGACCCCCGCGACGGAGGAGTATCCGGAATTTCCGGAGGAGACCTCCACGGACCTGAGATACGGGCAGTCCAGCGCCCCCGCGCCTATTGACGCGACCGAGTCGCCGATCGAGACGGATGTCACGGTGGCGCATCCCGCGAAGGCCGAATCGGCGATCGAGATTGGCTTGTAGGTAGTTCCGCCGTGCTCCACGACGGCAGGGACGGACAGGGACGCGGGCGCCCCCTCGAAGCCTATGACGGAGACCTCGCCCTCGGAGACGATGCGATATACGACGGAATCGACGACGAAGGTCAGAGGACGCGCCTCGAAGACAGCGGAGACGTCCATCTGCCCCTTGACCTGCACCGAGGGCACCTCCCAGCGAAGGAAGACGCATACGAAATCCTCGCCGAGGTCCGCAGGGATGGCCGTCACGGCCTCGTCCCCGACGTGGAGGACGCTCCCCTCGGCGTACACGGCGGCCCTGTAGGGGGCTGCGACGGACTCCTGCGACACCGACCCGCCGCCCACTGCGACGATCGCGACCTCGTAGGACCTCTCGGTCGCCACTATGCTGGAGGAGATCACGCAGTCCGAATCGATAACGGCCTCACCATCGGGAAGAGGGGCTCCGTCGATGTACCATCCGGAGAACGAGTACGTGTAGCGCTCGTCGTCCTGGGGGATCGGATTGGCGATCCTGATGCTCCCGAGGGCCAGGCTCGTGCCGTCCGCTACGGCGGCGATCCCGGACCGGATCGCGAAGGACGTGCTCGTCGCGCTCCCGCTTGCCTTGGTCACGACGACATCGACCCTGATCTTCTCGTCCGAGGCGGGCGTCCTGTCGAAGACCGCTGTGAGAATAGTGTTCGTGCCGGTGGCCCCATCGACGAGGCCGGACGCCTCCCAGCGGACGAAGCTGTACACGTAGGCGTCGGCCTTCGCGGGCGTAGCGGTCACCGTGGCCCCTCCCAAGGATATCGTCGCAGCGTACATGCCCGCCGGCAGCGCGGTGCCGTAGGGGACGTCCGGTATCTCGGAGGCCGAGACCTTGCCGTAGCCGGATGGCGATGCGGCCACCGGCACGGGATAGGCCCTCACTGCGGCGTCGAACACGGCGGTGTAGGACGCCTTCCCGTAGGCGGGCGCGAGGTCCGGAACCCATCCCGCGAACTCGTAGGAGTACCGGTCGGTGGGCTCCTTGGACAACCCGTCGTGCGACGGCGTCTCGCCCTTCCTGGTGAGGGTCGTGTCGGCGAGCGCCCCGGAGTCGTCCAGCCAGGAGATCTCGAACGACTCGTACAGCTTCCTGTCTCCGTCGCCGGTGAACGTCCTCCCCCTGAGCGAGTCCGCGTCGACGGCCAGCTGCTCGGAGCCGCTGTAGAAGGACACCGTGAAGGCGTAGATCACGACCGATGCCAGCGCGTCGGAGAACCTGACGTGCTTCAGAGCGTCACACCGGTATAACGCGCTGTCCCCTATCGTCGTTGAGGACGACATATCGACATACTCCAGGGAGCCGCATCCGAAGAAGGCGCCCCTCTCCACGGAGGTCGCCGAGGGCAGGTCCGCGGTCGTGAGGGAGCCGCACAAGTAGAAGGCGTTCGCCCCCACGGAGGTCGCCTTGGGGAGGTCAACGGTCTGGAGAGAGCCGCATACTTGGAAGGCTCCGTACCCCACGGATACCACCGTCCAGGTGGACCCGTTGAAGCCGAAGGACCCGGACAGCTCGGCGGGGCTGCCTGAATAGCCGACGATCTCGACCTCATAGGAGTCGAGGTCCGTCACCCTGCACACAAGCTCTCCCCCTCCGTCCGGGCTGGCGACGCTGAAATGCACGCTCAGCTTCCCGTCGCCGGCTCTAAGGAACTTCCCGCCCCTGAGCGAGTCGGCGTCGGCGGCAAGCAGCTCGTTCGCTCTAAAGAAGGACACCGAGAAGGCGCCTTCCCCCACCGATTCCAGCGCGTCGGAGAACTCGACGTACGACAGCGCATTGCAGCCGTAGAAGGCGCCGTCCCCTATCGTCGTTGCGGACGACATGTCAACATACTCCAGGGAGGCGCATCCGTAGAAGACGCTGTCCCCCACGGTGGCTATCCTGAATATGTATGCCTCTTTCAAGGAGACGCACTGGTAGAAGGCGAAGTCCCCCAGAACAGTGACGTCGGACAGGTAGACGTACTCCAGGGATCCGCACTGGTAGAAAGCGCGGTCGCCCACGGAGGTCGCCCAGTATGTGTGCACCTCTTTCAAGGAGCCGCACTGGTAGAAAGCGCGGTCGCCCACGGAGGTCGCGTTGTTTGTGTAGACGTACTCGAGTGAAACGCAGCCGGAGAACGCGTCCTTCCCCACGGATGCCACGGTCCATTCCGACCCCATATAGCTCACTGTATCGGAGACCTCGATGGGACTGCCAGCGTAACCGACGATCTCGACCTTGTGGGAGGAGCGGTCCGTCACCCTGTACAGGATGTCGCCTTTCCCGTCAGAGCTGGCAGCGCTGAACGACTCGTACAGATTCCCGTCGCCGGACCCCTTGAACATCCTCCCTTTGAGCGAGCCGGCGTCGGCGGTCAGCAGCTCGTCCCCGCTGTAGAAGGAAACCGAGAAGGCGTAGTCCCCGATCGATTCCAGCGCATCGGAGAATCCGCTGGACTCCAGCAAGCCGCAGCCGTAGAAGGCGCCTTCTCCCAAGGAGGTCGCCGAGGGCAGGTCCACGGTCTGAAGGGATATGCAACCCCTGAGGGCATCACTCGCCACGGAGGCCACAGTCCATTCGTTCCCGTCATGGATCACCGTGCCGTGCACATGCTCGGGGCTGCCATCGTAATCGACGATCTCCACGAGGCGCGAGCCCTCATCCAGCACCTCGTACACGATGCCGTCGGCGGAGAACCGATCTCCCGCGGAGGCGTCGGACCCTTCCGCCGAGGATGCTGCCACGAATGCAACCGCAAGGGCCAGCGCCAGGGCGAGGAAGGCCATGGCGCTTCCCGGATTGTATATTGAATCGACTTTCATGATGTGGCTTCGACGTGCGGGCTGATAATAAGTCCGCAAGAGCATGCGACCGAGTTGGACTTCCCGGACGAGCCGGTCCTCCTTCGGTCCCTCGGTGGCCTTCGGGCCGCCATGGCTTCCTTCCTGCTCGGCTCAGCAGGGGTCATGTTTAACTCTTATGAAATCGATGCGTGAGCTCCGCTGGAGCACAATCATAGAAATTCCGCAGTCCCATGGACTTGGACGGAAATCGGCGATCGACGCCTTTGTCCTGTCGATTCTTTCCACGCCCCCTTCCAGCAGGGGGCATCCTGCCGAAGACCCTTGCGCCCCGCATCTTTCTGCCGACAGCGGCCTCTCCTAAACCCTTTTATCGGATAAGCAAATCCGAGGCCCTATGAGGATAGCCGCAGTCTTGGCCGACCGCTGTCAGCCTAAGAAGTGCAACAAGGAATGCGAGAGGTTCTGCCCGCTGAACCGCACCGGGGCCGAGTGCATCGTGTTCGGCGAGAGGGGGAAGCCCGTCATTTCCGAGACCCTCTGCCAGGGCTGCGGAATCTGCACGAACAAGTGCCAGTTCAAGGCCATCAAGATAATCGGCCTGGCCGACGAGCTGAAGGAGGAGATCGTCCACCGCTACGGCGAGAACGCGTTCCGCCTCTACCGCCTCCCCATACCGAAGAAAGGCCTTGTGACCGGTATCCTCGGACCCAACGGTATCGGGAAGTCCACCGCCATCCGCATGCTGTCCGGCGCCGAGATACCGAACCTCGGGAACTACGAGAACCCTCCGACCAAGGAAGAGGTCCTGAAGCACTTCGCCGGGACGGAGATCCACGAGTACCTCAAGAACGTGTACGAGGGGAGGATCAAGACCGCGATTAAGCCCCAGTACGTCGACAAGCTCCCGCAGTCGGTGAAAGGCGTCGTCAGGGACCTCCTGTCCAAAGTGGAGGAGCGCATGACCATGGACGAGGCCGCGAGGATGTTCGACCTCGAGGAGGTCATGGACAGGGAGCTGGACAAGCTCTCCGGAGGGGAGCTACAGAGGCTGGCCATGGCGGCTACTGTCATGAAGGACGCCGACGTCTACTACTTCGACGAGCCGACCTCCTACCTGGACATCTACCAGAGGGTCAAGATGGCCAGGATAATCAAGGACCTCAGCGCGGACAAGCAGGTCGTCGTCATAGAGCACGACCTGGCCATACTGGACTTCCTCGCCGACAACGTCCACCTCGTGTACGGGTCGGAGGGGGCGTACGGGGTGTTCACCCTGGCGAGGCAGGTCAGGACCGCAATCAACGCATACCTGGACGGATACCTCCCCGAGGAGAACATAAGGTTCAGGGACCGCCCGATAGAGTTCGAGGCCTCCCCTCCCAGAGGGGAATGGCAGACCGCCGACATAATCTCCTTCGACAGGCTGAGCAAGGACTTCGGAGGGTTCAGGATGGACATTACCTGCGGGTCGGTGAAGATAGGCGAGTCCGTGGGGATAGTCGGGCCGAACGCCACCGGCAAGACCACCTTCGTGAAGATCCTGGCCGGCGCCATAGAGGCCGACGCCGGGACCATAGACGGCAAGGTCAAGGTGTCCTACAAGCCCCAGTACATATCGGCGGACTTCGACGGCACCGTGCAGGAGCTCCTCCTGGCCAAGAACTACGAGACCATCACGTCAGGATTCTTCACGGGAGAGGTCGTGGAGCCGCTCGGGATCAAATACCTGATGGACAAGAAGGTCTCCAGGCTATCCGGAGGGGAGCTGCAGAGGGTCGCGATAACGGTGTGCCTCTCCAACGAGGCGGACATGTACCTCTTCGACGAGCCCTCGGCCTATCTGGACTCCAACCAGAGGATGATCGCCGCCAAGACCATCAGGAGGATGATGGAGAAGACCGGCCGCAGCGCCATGATCGTCGACCACGACGTCTACTTCCTGGACATGGTGTCCGACTCCATGATGGTGTTCGGCGGGGAGCCCGGCCACCACGGCGTAGGGGACGGCCCGTTCGACATGAGGGAGGGCATGAACAGGTTCCTGTCCGCGGTCGACATCACCTTCAGGCGCGACGCCGACACCCACAGGCCCAGGATAAACAAGCCGGACTCCAGGCTGGACAGGGAGCAGAAGTCCAACGGGGAGTACTACTACTCCTGAATACCTCCCGATGGCCGACCTTGATATGCGAACGTCCCGACAATCGTTTTATATCATTAGGAAATCCTAAAAAACATGGGAAGAGCGGACACCCACCTTCACACCCACTTCTCGGGCTTCTCGCAGCTGGGCAGCCTGATGAAGTTCCCGGAATCCGTGCTGACGCCTGAGACGCAGGTGGACAGGATGAGGAGCCTGGGGTACGACGTGATGGCCCTCACCGACCACGACGAGACGGCAGGCGCTTTCAAGGGCGCGAAGTACGCCAAGAGGTTCGACGACATCGAGCTCATCGTCGGGGAGGAGGTCACCACCGCCGACGGGGAGATCATCGGGCTGTTCCTTTCCGAGAAGGTGCCGCCGGGCCTGCCTGTGGAGGAGACCGTGGACATCATCCGCTCGCAAGGCGGGCTTGTCATCGCCCCCCACCCGTTCAGCTTCCATGTCCCTGGGATCCAGGAGAAGATGCTCGAGCTGGACGTCGACGGCTTCGAGACCATCAACGGAGGCCACCCCGACAGCTACTCCAACCCCTTCGCCCGGAAGGTCATGGACGCCTACCCGGGGAGGTGGGCCGACCTCGCAGGGAGCGACGCACATTCCGTGTACACCTCCGGGACCTGCTGGACCGAGTTCGAGGGCACCACCGCCGAAGACTTCAGGAAGTCCGTCCTGGGAAGGAGGACGCACGCCGTCGGTAAGGCCGCGCCTCCCTTCGGCCAGGTCCAATGGAGCGTAGAGGTCGTCCTGGGCGGGCAGAGGCTCCTGCTGGACAAGCTGAAGGGGAGGCTGGAGCTCCAGGAAGGGGACCAGCTGGCGGCCAAGATCGACAGCATCAACCGTCTCAAGGCCGGTACGGGGCTGGTCGCCGGCAGCGCGTACCTGTTCCCCCCGATCACCTGCCTGGCCGCGACTCTGAGCCTCATCTACCTTGGCATAGGCGCCAGGAGGATGAGGAGCAAGGAGGACGACCGCCTCAAGGGGATAGGCCAGATCATCAGAGGGGTCGACTCGAAGAAGGTGGGGAATGGAAAGAAGGGCGTGCTACAAGATAGGGACGTGCATACCAGCGTCGCATCTCGAGGCGCTGATGGACGAGGTCGCGTCCTCCGTGTCCCCCCTGTACCCCGGATACGACAGGTGCTTCTCCTACTGGCCTGTCACCGGCACCTGGAGGCCGCTGGAAGGCTCCAGGCCCTACCTGGGAACGCCTGGAGAGATAGAGGTCGCCCAGGAGACGCGCGTCGAGTTCGCCGTGTCCGAAGAGGACCTGGAGAGGGCCGTCGAGGCGGTCCGCAGGGTCCACCCCTACGAGGAGCCCGCCATCGACGTGATCCCTATGATCGCCTGGAAGAGCCTCGCTGCTTCGGACGATAAGAATAGATGTTGTCGAAGGTCTTCTGCATCCTGTGTATCTTCAGGCTCTGCTTCCTGTAAGGCAGCTCCTCCGGATCCATTATGCCTATCCTTACGTAGTCGACGAGCACGTCCATGGCGTCGTCGTAGGCGCATTCCACCCCAACGAGGATGTCGATGAGCCTGTTGCGGCACTTGATGTCCTTGGGGAGCTCGTCGCCGTTCTCCTCGAGGAATGTCTCCTGGATTTCTGGGAACAGGTCCAGGTTGATGCAGCACTGCTCCTTGGCCTCGTCGTACTTCTCGGAGCCGTAGAGCCCGTCTATGTAGGCCTCCCTGACCTTGAAGCGGGTGTAGTCGTCCAGGTCCATAGTCAGCGCGTAGGAGCCGGCTGTCGTCGAAAGGCCGTAGTTGTGGTCCTCCTCCGAGCGGAGCATGAGCTCTGTGAGGAAAGCCGCGGGGGAGGACGTGTCTATACCCGCCAGATATCTCTTGACCTTGACCTTGTTCGGGTCGTTCAGGCCCGCGTACCATTCGGACACGCCTGCCTTCTCGACTTCTGGGGGGACCTCTGTCTGGTTCATGCCGCGGTATCCGCATCATGCTTTTATTTCGTTCCGTCCAGATTGATCACGACCCTGCCGTCGGCGGCGTGCGGGGTGACGCAGCAGAGGGTGGCGGGGGTCCATTCCAGCTCCCTCTCGAACCCCGCGCTCCTCTCCTGGCAGTCGTACCTGCAGTAGCGGCAGCTGAACTCCATGCACGGCACAGCGGTTATCGACACCTCCACGGAGTCCCCGTACTTGTTGCGGAAGGCCTCCTCCACCTCGGAGAGCTCCACATCCGACCTCTCCAGCGTCATGGTCCTCGGGAGCACGGCGTGCAGGTTGACGAAGATCCTCGTCCCGTACTTGATGGTCCTCAGGCCGTACACGTCAATCCAATGGTGGTGGCGGTGCTCGTTCAGGGTGTCGGACAGCTCGGTGAGGAGCTCCTTGTCGGCTCCGTCCATGAAGTCGCGGAGGCACTCCCTGATGACCTTGAGGCCTGTCCTGATTATTATGGCGCCGAATACCATGGCTATTAGGGCGTCCAGCCACCTGGCGTCGTACCCTAGGCTCTGCGCTGCGTAGAGGACCATCAGCCCGACTATGATCCCGACGGACGAGACCGTGTCGGAGCACAGGTGCTTCCCGCTGGCCTCCAGGGCGGGTGAGCGGTTCTTCCTCCCGCGGCGTATCGCCGACCTTCCTACCGCCAGGTTCACGGCGGCAGTGATGGCGATCAGCACAAGCCCTATGTCCAGGTCGGTCAGCTCTCCGGGATGGAGCAGCTTGACTATGGACTCGTATATTATCAGGAGTCCAGCGATGGTGATCAGCGTCCCCTCGACCGACGAAGACACGGTCTCGATCTTCCCGTGACCGAACGGATAGTCCCTGTCCGCTGGGCGGGCGGAGACGTACAGCGCGTACAGGCCGACGAAAGCGGCGACGACGTTTACTATGGACTCCATCGCGTCGGTGAATATGGACACGGAACCCGTCATGAAGTAGGCGAGGAACTTCATCGCCATCAATGAGACGCCGACGATCGCGACGACCTTCTGGAACTCTATGTTCTCGTTTGACGCGCTGGACATGCTCCGTACTCGGCGTCAATGTATTATAGGCTTTGCGATAAAAAATGCCTAATAATCCTTAACTATACCTAAACAGATAATATTTTATTGTAAATTTATTAATTATATTATTAATCAATATATTTTATACTTAAGAATCCCTTAAGATTTTTAAGGAAATCCATCATACCCGGTCTCCGGCGCACCCTTTTCCCCGCATCATCGAAGTGGCGGCACCTACGAGGCACATCGCGGTGCAGATGGCGAAGGACACCCTCATGACGTCGACGAAGGCCCCGTAGGTCTCCGGGACGATGTTGTCCGCGGACCCCATCATGACAGAGATGACCGTCATCGCTATCCCCATGCTCACCATCATGCCGGTCTGCCTCATCACGGACACCAGGGCTGCAGCCTCGCCGGTGTCCGCAGGGGGGACCGAGGACATTATTACGGAGGTGTTGGGCGCAGAGAACAGGGAGAACCCCACGCCGGTGACCACCATCGTCGCCACTATCGCCCACATGGGGGTGCCGACGTCGTAGAACATTATGGAGGCAACCCCGGCGGCAATTACAAGCATCCCTGCGGTGGGCAGGATGCGCTTGTCGGCGATGGAGTCCGACCTCTTCCCGAAGAACGGCGTGAGCATCGCCTGTACGGCCGGCTGGAGCAGCATCAGCAGCCCCGCCTCGGTCGCCGACATGCCCTGCAGGCTCTGGAGATAAAGGGCCATGAAGAACGATACCGAGTACGAGGACGCGTAGTTGAGGAACGCCGCCACGCAGGATCCTGAGAACATGCGGTTCCTGAACAGCCTCACGTCCAGGATGCGGTCCTCCGAGGCCAGCTGGAGGCGTACGAACACGACCAGCAGCGCCAGCCCGGCCGCGAGGACGGCGACCGCCCACAGCTCGGGAAGGTTTATGACCCCGCCCATGGACAGCAGCACCGAGAGCCCGTAGACGACGGAGCTCCTCACGCTCAGCCTCTTCCCGGCGAACGGCGCGATCTCGTGCCTGAAGGTGAGCATCAGTGCAACGGCCACGACGGCGAACGGGATTATGACGAAGAACAGGGAGCGCCACCCTAGGAGGTCGTTGAGGACGCCCCCGACGAACGGCCCCGCGGCCAGCCCGACATAGACGCAGGTGGTGTTTATCCCGATGGCCCAGCCTCTCCTGCCGCGGTCGAACACGTCCGTTATCATGGAGACGCTGGTGCAGGTCACCGCGGCGGCCCCCATCCCTATCAGGGCCCTGAACACGATGATCATCCAGAACTCGGTGCTAAACGGCGCCAGCAGGCAGGACGCCGCTATCATGGCGACCCCGGCGAGGAACATCCGGCGCTTCCCGGAGATGTCCGCCATCCTGGACAGCGGGACCATGAACACCACCGACGACAGGAGGAACGCCGTGTTGACGTACCCAAGCGAGTGCGAGCCCACCGAGAACTCCTTCCCCAGGGCGTCCAGGGAGAGGTTCATCATGGTGCTGAGCAGCGGGGTTATGAATGCCGCGGCGCAGCATGCCACCATCAGGCGCTTCCTCTCGTCGTCCGTGTATCCTTCCACGGACGGATGAGGCCCATTACATATATCGGGGTTTCTGTAAGCCGTTCCGAAGGCTCCTCTTCTTTCGCACCGGCTGCCCAGCATCTATTGCCTCGTAGGGCTGGACTAGCGGACCCGTTCGCGCTAACGTTAAGACTTCGCAAGTCAATCCCAGCCCGATAACATGGCGCCGGATCCTAAGATAAAGAAGAGGCTCGGCCTCGTCCAGGTGTACACGGGAAACGGGAAGGGGAAGACCACGGCCTGCCTCGGCCTGGCGTTCCGCGCGTCCGGGAGAGGTCTCAACGTCCTGATGCTGCAGTTCCTGAAGCCTGCCAAAGGCTACGGGGAGCACATGGCCGCGGAAATGATACCAAACTTCACCATCGTGCCCATGGGGGCTGACCACATGTGCGGCGAGGAGGTGTCCCGCGAGGAGGACATGGAGCTGACCAGGATCGGGATGGAGAAGGCCGAGGAGGCCCTCGTGTCCGGAGAGTACGACCTGGTTATCCTGGACGAGATCAACAACACGATGTCGTTCGGGCTGGCCACGCCCAAGGACGTCATCGCGCTGCTGGAGAGGCGCGCGCCCAACACCGAGGTAGTCCTCAGCGGAAGGGGGGTGCCCCAGGAGATCATCGACTACGCCGACCTGGTCACCGAGATGAGGCTGGTGAAGCATCCGTTCGACAAGGGCATAGGCGCCAGAAAAGGGATAGAGTACTGATAGCATGGAGAAAGTATCAACAGACAGGGCTCCGCCGGTGGCAGGGCCGTATTCTCAGGCGATAAAAGAGGGCGGGTTCGTCTATGTCTCCGGCCAGATACCGGTGGACCCGGCTACAGGGAAGGTCCCCGAGGCGATTCAGGACCAGGCCAGGCAGGCCCTGGAGAACCTGAAGAACGTTATAGAAGCGTCCGGCTCGACAATGGGCGACGTCGTCAAGGTGACCGTGTTCCTCGCGGACATGGGCGCCTTCCCTGAGGTGAACGCAGTTTACAGCGAATTCTTCTCGGAGCCGTATCCGGCGAGGTCGTGCATAGGGGCCTCGGCGCTGCCGAAAGGGGTGAAGATAGAGATCGACGCCGTCGCGCGCTCGCGCTGAGCATTCCCTGCGCCCTTTCTCAGATAGCGCTCGTCGAACGCGGCCCTCTCCTCCCCATACAGGAAGGTGTACCTGACCACCCCTCTCCTGGGGCGGGAGACGGCCTAGACGTTCCTTCCCCCTGGCCCGACGCAGTACCTCCGAGGGTCGTAGCCTTCGTACGGATCGAAGTCGGGGAATTCCACGGGCGCAGGCGGCACGGGCTGCTTCGACTTCGGGGCGCTGCACCCTGGCCTGAGGTACAGGGAATCGAACTCCTCCCTCTCCTCCTCCGTGAGGCTCCGGTACGACTCGCGATCGGGGGTCATGGCCTCTATGAGGAACACGCGGAGGCCTCCCGGACCTACGAGATACTTGCTCCTGTCGTAGCCCTCATAAGGGCCTTCGCGGTCTTCTGGGTCCTCCATCGGCGACCGCCTCGCTGGGAGACGACCTTGGGATTGACCAGCTTGCCGATGACCGCATCCTTCACGAAGCGGTTGTAGCGTCCCATGTCCGGCTTCTCGTCGAGGATCCTCTGTATCTCCGAGGACACGTGCTTGAAGATCTCCTTGTAGATCCTGCAGGAGTCGCCTGTGTTGTTCTCCAGGCCGCACTCGTGGTAGAAGTCCATGCTGCAGCCGCCGTTGCAATAGCCGTAGATCTCGCATCCCTTGCACTTCTCGCGCCTCTCTATCGACCCGCGCAGGATGTTTGCGAAGCCTTCGGATCTGAAGAGCTCGGAGATGGAGCCGACGGCGTTGATGTTCCCCATGGCGAACTCCTTCGGGCAGGCTTTCGCGCATGGGTAGACCGTCCCGTCCGGGTTCACGCATATCCACTTCGTGAGGCAGGACGTGTGGGCGCAGTCGGAGGACACCGGCTCGCCCAGGTAGTTCAGCATGTAAAGGTAGTGCGGTATCAGCGGGATCCTGGCCTCCGAGTCCGTAAGCCACTCGTCGAAGGCCTCGATGCTGCCCCTTATGTACTCGTCCGGATCCGGCACCGTGCCGTTGTCCTTGGCGCACCCGGCTGGGATCACCGGCGAGAAGGATACGTCCGTCCCCCTGTCGCGGAAGTACCTGTATATCTCCTTCTGGCGAAGGGCGGTCTCGGCCGATATGGTGGAGCTCGCGGAGTGCTTGTTGTCTTTGTCGGACAGGGACGCTATAGCCTTGGCGACGTCCCCCTCCCTGAGGACGTGGTTGTACGGCCCTTCGTACGACACGCCGATGTTTATCTGCTTCTGCCTGCAGTACGCCATCAGCCTCCTGTTGAGGCCGAGCCCGTTCGTCTGGATGGTGTTGCCCACGCGGTAGGTGCCCTTCCCGAAGTGCTTCTCCTCCAGCTCTATGGCGCCCTTGTAGAACGACAGGGGGAGGGTGAGGGGCTCCCCGCCGTGCCAGATGAACCAGGCGGCCTCGTACTCGTCGGACACGAGCTCCATGAGCCTGTCGACGGTGCTCAGGGGCATCTCCCCGCCGACGCGCTCTTCCGGGAGGTGATAGCAGTGCCTGCAGCTGGTGTCGCAGCGCAAGGTTGGCTTCACGACGACTGAAAGATACTGTTTCATGGACGGCCCCTGCCGCGCCATGACGGCAGGAAGATAGAATCAGAATGGCCAGTACGTCCAGACGCCGTTGAACCCGTGGGTGATGTAGCAGCAGCAAGCGCAGCAGCATACGATCCCGCCGGCGAGGCAGGCGTACCATCCGGAGCTGTTGCAGCACCCCTTCTCGTCGCAGCAGCAGTAGTCGCACTTGGAGCTGCCTGAGTGGTCGCCCTTGTCGAAACGCTCGGCATGGTCGCTCTCAGGGAGTCCGTGCATCGCGAACGCGACGAACGCGGAAGGGGATTGGCTCTCGTAAAGCGCTATCAGTTTCTCTACAGAAGCTCCGTCGTTGGACATGAAATTCACCATCCGAATAGCATATTCGGTCAATGTGCGCTGTACTGTTTACCGATATATAATGATTGGCGAATTCCGAAACGTCTGGATGCTGGCCTCTGCGGACGCGCTCCGCTCCCGCCGGACACTGGCAAGGGTTATATCGCCGCTGTAGATTCGCCACCGATGTTCGGGTACACGGTCCCTTCCTACCAGAGGCTCCCCCCGCTGGACCTCAGGAGATACAGGCGGTACTACTGCGAGGGATGCCACCAGCTCAAGGCGGCGTTCGGCCTGTCCGGGACCGCCACGGTCAACTTCGACATGACCTTCAACACCATCCTGCTGGCAGGGATAACGGGCGAGGCCCTGGAGTTCGGCCCGACGGAGAGGAGGATCTGCGTCCTCGACTCCCCCAAGGCGGACTCGGACCTGATGCGCCGGATGGCGGCGTACACGATCATACTGACCAAGTGGGAGCTGTACGACGACGAGACGGACAAGCCCTCCCTGAAGACGAAGCTGGTGTCCACGGCCCTGGGGCGCGCCATCGAGAAGGCCGAGAGGATGCACCCGGACTACGACGAGATGGTCGGGAAAGGCTTCGGCGACCTGAGGAGGCTGGAGCTGGACGGGTGCAGGGACGCCCACAGGATGGGTAGGGTCTTCGGGAAGGGGCTCATCGGGGCCCTGAAGGACATAGCCGGCGACCACGCCTCGGAGGACCTGGACAGGGTGTTCGAGGAGCTCACCGCCTGCGTCTACATCATAGACGCCGTGGACGACCTGGACGACGACTTCATGGACGGCACGTACAACCCGTTCCTCCCCGAGTCCGGGTACGTCAACGCCAGGAGGTTCGTGGAGGGGAACATCTACAGCCTGTCCTCGGTTGTCAACGAGGCCATAGGGGACCTCCAGTCCCATTACTCCAAGGTGAGGCCGTCGATGCAGGGGAACGTCTCCCTCTGCGACAACATAGTGTACTACGGCATCCCGGAGTCCGCCAAGAAGGTGCTGACCGGCGAGGCCAAAGCCAAGGCGAGCATCAAGAACGTCCTCTCCAACAGGAAGGAGAGGAACTCGGAGAGGGCCTGAGGGGTCGTAGAAGCCGCAGACGTCCAGGCCGTAGACCTCCAGACCGGACAGCCTGCACCTCCCGTCGGAATAGAAGGAGCATGCGTCGCAGCATCCGGGGCGGTACCTCCCGCAGGACGATTCCGGCCCTGTGGGCCTCTGCTCGGGGACGCAGGCCCACTCCTCGCCGGAATGCCTGCACAGCCTGCACGTCTTGCACTTGCGGTAGCTCTCGTCCGTCATGTCCGTCTCGGCACCCCATCCCCGGCCCTCCTTTAAACCCTTCCGCGACCCTCGAACCCAAGGTGCATCTTTTTACGGACGGCCCGCATTCTCCGTCCCGGTGGACGAATGATATCGGACATGATCGAGCAGGACATGCGCAGCCTCGAGGAGATGACCGCCGAGCTCAACAGAGAGGCCAACAAGCACCGCGAGGCCCGCGACAAGTACCATCAGCAGGCATCCGTCCTCGCCGAGAAGCGCAACAAGCTCCAGCAGAGGGCCAGGGAGCTCTCGGACCAGGCCCGCGCGTACCGCGACAGGAGGGACGAGTGCAACGCCGCCGCCAGGGACGCAAAGCAGAGGCGCGAGGAATGCAACGACCGCGCGGCGCAGATCAGGGCCCGCGGAGGCAACGGGGACATAGACGGGGCCCGCTCCGAGGCCCAGGAGCACCACAAGAAGGTGGTCGAGATGTCGGCCGCCGGACAGGCGAACCACGAGAAGATGTGCCAGCTGATGGACGAGGCGTCGAAGCTCAGGGACGAGGCCCAGGTCTGCCACGACCAGCACCTCGCCTGCAGGGCCGCCGCCGACTCCGAGCACAAGAAGTTCGTCGAGGTGCTGAAGAAGATAGAGGAGCTGAAGGACAACCTGCCCGACTGAGCAGGTCAGGCCCTCCTGCCCGATTCCCTTTCCTTTATGGTATCGATCACGATGCTGCAGGGGGCTCCGGTCCGTATGGCTATCTCCACGACGGACGTCCCCTTCGCATGCATCTCCATTATCAGCTCTGCGAGCCCCTCCTCCTTCGCGGCCGCCGAGCGCTTGGTCGTCCTCTTCCCCTCCTGCCTGGCCGAGTCCCAGTACTTGGTCCCGCAGCGGGGGCATCTTCCGGGGCGGCAGTCGCTCGACGAGGTCCATGTGTGCCCGCACTCTATGCACGTGTGCGACTTGGGAGGGATGTTCCAGCACTTGGACCCGCAGTTGGGGCATCTCTTCGGGCTCCCCTTCTGGGAGTTCCACTTGTGCCCGCAGCGCAGGCACTCGACGAGCAGGTTGGGGCTGTTCCATTTGACGGAACGGCATTCGGGGCAACGTTTGGGAAGCTCGCTCCCGCGCGGGAACCAGTCGTAAGAACATCTGCAGCAATGCATCGGTATTCCATGCTCGCGCTCTGCCATCTCTTTCACCCTCTTCCGCTTCAGCTCGGGCTCCCCTCGTCCGGCACCGTGGTCGCAGTGACGGTCATCGACAGCCCTATTATCCACAGGACTATCATGACCGAGACGCAGAACGGCATCAGCACGATGCTCGTGCAGGCGACCGCCAGCGCCACCACGCTCATGGCGAACACCGCCAGGCCCTTGCTGTTTCCTGCTATGACCGCCCCTATCCCCGGCAGGATCACCGAGACGAGCATGGCCAGCGAGGCGTTGTCCGTCCGCCTGGAGGCCGGTATGGGCGCCTCCTCGTAGACGTACGGGACGTCGCGACGGTCAGGCCGATAGTCGTCGAGGCCTGCGCGACCCCTCTCCACCATGCTGGAGCAGTTCGGGCAGTACTCGTCGTCCGAATCGAGCTCGTATCCGCAGTTCGGGCAGTACATGCTTACAATAAAGGCTGTTAGAATAAATTATATGCGGATGGCTGCTGTATGGATTCACCATCCAACCCTGAATCCCATCCAGCATGCCAGATAGACTTTCGCGAATTTCGGGCGACGCGCCATCGCAACCAACCCTTTAAATATGTTCGCATTTCCGGCCAGCGGCTTGGCGGCGTCCTCGATGTCCTCCTCGGTCCATTTCTCGAACTGCCTGTGCGCCTCCATGAAGCGCCGGCTGAACATGACGTCGCGGTCGACCCAGCCGCCGTAGCCCTTGTAATCCCCTGAAACCGCGGCCTCGGCGGCCTTCCTTCCGGACAGCAGCGCCGCCCCGATGCCGCCGTAGCAGAACGGGTTTGCCAGCCCTGCGGCGTCCCCGGCCAGAAGGCATCCGTCCTCCCACGCCTTGGGCACGCGCCCGGTGGGGATGTTGCGGGCCCCGTGCTCCGCCCCCTCCGGCACGGATCCCAGGCCTTTCGGGAACCCGACCGACATGGAGCCCTCGCCCGAGGGGAACTCCCACCTGTACCCTCCGGGCACCCCGTCGCCGACGAAGAACCTGAGGACGCCGTCCGGCTTCCCGGGGACGACGGTGTTGACGATGGGGTCCAGGCGCTCCGGGCGCGTCCCGAAGACGTCCCTCCTGACGACCGAATGGGCCCCGTCCGCGCCGATGAGGACGTCGCAGACGATCGCGCCGGACGACGTCTCCACCTCGAACTCGCCTTCCGGGAGCCTCCTGACGGACCTGGCGGCCCCCTTGACCCTCCTGGCCGACGACGCGCCGAGCATCTCCTCCAGCATGGCCGAGCGGTCCACTATCGACCCTCTGACCTTCACGCGCGCCGGCGGGCTTCCCCTCATGGATATCTCGATGGACGAGACCCTGCGCAGAACGTGGCTCGTGCTCACGCCGGCGAGCCTCATCGCCCTGTCGCTGACGGCTTCCCCGCATATGGAATGATACCTGCGGTGCTGCGCCTCGGACAGCCTCTCCAGCACGATCACGTCGCCCTCCCCGAGGCGGGAGAGGCGGAGCGCCGCCGAGGCCCCGGCCGGCCCGGAGCCGACCACGAGGACCCTGCATCTTGAGGTTCCGCCTCCGTCCGAATGGAAACCGTCCGTCCCGTCCACGAAGACCACCGCATCGAGATTCAAAAATGGCGAACAGGAGGGGATTCGAACCCCCGGCTTGCAGCTTAGGAGGCTGCCGCCATATCCAGACTAGGCCACCTGTCCGCTGAGACTCCCGAAGTATATTTCATTTATAAACTTTTCTTAATGGCCGCTGTCTGTCCAGCAGACTATTACTTCGATTTCGATTTTTACAGCAATCTATTATTACCCTCCATGCGCTAACCATGGGCATGAGCTCAGGGCGCAAGAGGCGCATAATGATAGCATGCGTCACCTTCGAGACGGCCAAGATCACCGAGCCGATAGAATTCTACGAAGCCAACAGGATCCACCTCATCCGCTATTCCAAGGACCCCGACGACAAGGAGATCATATACAACCTCTTCTACGAGCGCGTCGTGGAGCTCGTCGGCCAGATGGGAAGGGACATCGAGATAGTGGAGCACAACGAGGTCGTGTTCGACTTCCGCACCATGCTCAGGACCGTCCTGGAGATAATCCAGTCGGAGAACAGGAAGGAGGAGGGCTGCGAGATCTACGTGAACGTCTCGGCAGGAACCTCGGAGTACACCGCCGCCTCCACCATAGCCTCGATGATGGTCCCCGGGACGGTGCCGTTCACGGTGAACAGCAGGGAGTACACGGTCGACAGCAGCCGCATAAAGGACCTCTACTTCATCGACGGGAAGCCGGTGGGCCTCACCAAGGTCTCCTCGGAGCCGATGGTCCTGCCCAGCTATACCATCGACATCCCCGAGGAGCACCTCGTCCGCGCGCTCAGGATACTGGACGACAGGATCTCGTCCAGGCTTCCGGCCAACAGCACCCACATGGTGGACGCCCTGAAGGACGCCGGCATATGGTACCGGGACATCGAGCCCAAGGACGGGGACAAGGCGTCCGCCCGCCAGACGGAGGCCGTCTACTACCAGAGGGACTTCATCTACAAGTGGCTCAAGAACGGGTGGATCGCCAAGAGCGACAGGAACGGGAAGTACGTCGTCACCGAGCTCGGGAGGAGGGTGCTGGACACGTTCTACACCATATGACATCTATTACTTGTATTACAACTATTACAAGTGAGTGTTATTATACCTGCAGCGCCATGTTCCATATGCTCTCAGAGCAGGAAGGCTATCATGGCACAGTACATACAGACGGTGCTGGTCCCTCTGCCGAAACAGCGCCTGTCCGACAAGGACTGGTACAAGGGACAGCACCAGGGCAGGAAGCATGACAACAGGCGCAACCAGGAGATCAACTCGATACTCGCCTTTTTTAAATGAGGCACGATACCGCCAACCATGGGAGAAGGAGAGAGGCGCCTGGTGTTCACGGACGACCCTTCCGACGGGGAGGGCGACGAGGTCGTGTCCGTGGCCGGGAAGAGGCTCAGAAGATGCGTGGGATGCGTCCGCTGCCTGACGGAGACCCCCGGGAGATGCGTGATCAAGGACGCGTTCCCGGAGATGTCCGACAGGATGATGGACGCGGACGTCCTGGAGATCCGCTCGGAGGCGTTCGAGGGAGGGTTCTCCCCCATGGTCACGAAGGCCGTGGAGAGGCTCAGCAACGAGCTCCAGGCCTTCACCGACCTCGGCGGGGCCGTCCCAAGGGACAAGGGGGAAGTCCGCCTCCGGAGGATAGAGGTCGTGATGAGGGGCGTCCCGGAGGGGAAGGAGCGCTTCGAGTCCGACACTGAGAAGAGCCTCGCCATAGGCCCTGTGGAGAAGGTCACGTTCAGGTACGTGCGATCAGAAAAAAAGCGGGGGAGGGCCCCCGAAACGTTTTAGGCCGGGGGAGAGCCCCCGGATCACTCTTTCTTGGGAATGTCCCAGACCTGGATGAACTCGACCCTGGTGATGCCGAGGACCTGCCTGAGGTCGGCGACGACCTTGTACTTGGCGATGTTCCAGTTGGAGTCGTACTTGCAGAGGTCGGGCTCGGTGACGACGACCTTGTCCTCGGAGACGGCGAACTCGAAGCCCTCGGCGGTGGAGAAGTCCGCCTCGACGACTGCCTTGGCCTTCTCGAGAGGCTCGGTGACCTCCTCGACGACGGTGAACTTGTAGGTCAGGTCGTGGCCGGCCAGGGGGCTGTTGAAGTCGACCTTGACGCGCCCGGCTCCGACCGAGGCGATGGTCCCGCTCTTGTTGCCGACGGTGACGGTCATGCCGGGCTGGGGGTACTGCTGCTTCTCCTTGTTGACGAAGTCCTTGAGGGGGTAGTACTCGACGTTCTTGGGGTTCCTGGCTCCGGCCGCCTTCTCGCAGGGGATGGTGACCTCGCACTCCTTGCCGATCTCGGCGGAAGCGAGGGCAGCCTCGAGGTCCGCGAAGAGCCTGTTGGTGCCGAGGATGTGGGCGACGGGCTCGTAGAGGGCCTTCTCGTCGTAGATTCCGGCTTCCTTGGCGGCGTCGACGATGTTCGTGTCGTACAGCCTGTCTTCGTCTGCGAGGTAGGACTTGAAATTGAAACGGATGAGCCTTTTTGCTTCTTCAGCCATGATTTCACCTTAATCTAGATGATTGGACGGGCTGGCGATGCGATTAACTTTATTAAACATATCGGAAAAAGCGATGCTGAAGAGTATTCTGGACGTCCGACAAAGAAACAATTATAAACGCTCTGCATATACGAGGCTTCAGCGCCACTTTTGCATAGCCCGGTAGTGCGGCTGACTTGTAATCAGCAGGTCGGGGATTCGAATTCCTCAAGTGGCTCCATATCCCATTTATAAGCCCTTTATATAATACAAACTTCTGGACAGCAAGTGAGGCTGGCAAAGACCCAGAACTTTGTCAAATAATTCGTCAAATCGAGTTTGCAAAGACTGGATAGGTTCACGCTTCAATAGTCTCGCCTCGTGTCTCGGCGTTCCTGTTGATGCCGTTGATGATGTCCACGATCCTCGACGACTGGTCCGGAGAGAACAGCATGGTGATGTCCACGGGCCTGTCGAAAGGAGCCTCTCCGAGCTCCTCTACCTCCATGAAGCCGTTAGCGACGATATTGTTCACGACTTTATTGACGAAGTCTATCTGCCTCGAGTTGAGATTGGCCTCCGCGATGAATCCGGAGAACGCTGCCATGACCGACTCCCTGTCCATCTTTAGCACCTCTCTGACGAGCCTGCCGAACCCCTTGTCCTGGTACTCGGCACGATAGTTGTCCCAGGACCCCAGCTCCTCCACCAGCACCGACGACAGCTCCTTGATGTCCTCGCCGTCCAGAGGGACGTTGTGGGTGAGCTTCCTGATTGCCAGCATGTCCTGGTGGTCGTAGAGGTACTTCTCCACCCTGCGGCGGTAGCCTTCGTAGTTCTCCATCTCGGGAATAGGGACGCCTTCGGTGCGCCCGAGGACCGGGTCGGTCAGGTCCGTGACAACTATGCTGCGCTGCCTCTGCTCGTCAATGAACTGTATGAGGTCCCTCAGCTCCTGGCGGACGATGTCGATGTTCAGGGAACCGAGCTCCACCCAGAACTCGTCGCTCCTCGCGTACCTTATCGTCTGCTCCTTCGCCCTGACCTGCGGGATGGTGAGCTTGTCGAGGAGCCTGTCCATGGTGGAGTCGAGCTTGGACTGCGCCCTGGCGATGCCGCCTGTGCCCTCCAAGGACATCTGCATCAGGCCCAGCATGAAGACGTCGAAGCGCTTGGCGCTGACATCGGCCTCGTCGGAGCGGACGAGCGGGGCGATCCTGTCCAGCAGCGCGTCCTTGCGCTCTTCGGTGATGTCGTCGAAGGAGCCTATGTCCTTGAAGGCGTGCACGTACCTCAGCTCCTGCTGTACGTTGAACCTGTCCTCGTTCAGCTCTGACACCTGCTCGTGGCAGTCGAGGACGAACCTCTTCCTCAGGGCCTGGTGATCGGGGTCCTGGTACTCCTTCTTCTGGAGGAGCTGGATTATCCTGACCTTCCTCTCGAAGGCCTGCTGGGCGAGGGAGGCCTGCCTGTCGCCCTCGTATGTTTTCTTGTCCGCCCTGAAGAACTCGAAGTTCCCCAGATAGTCGAAGATCAGGAACCGCCTCTTGCCCGCATACTCCCCGTCGATGGCGTCGACGTAGATGGTTTCCGGGTCCAGCCTGGTGCCCCTTCCGATCATCTGCAGGAACTTTATCTTGGAGCGGACCTTCTTGAAGAAGACCAGGTTGACGCAGTCGGGGACGTCGACGCCGGTGTCCATCATGTCGACGGAGATTACCACCTGCGGCCGCTTGTCCTTCATCCTCTTGAAGCGCTTGATGACGTCTTTGCTCCCGGAGTCGTCGCACACGACCCTGGACATGAACGTCCCTTTGTACTCTGGGTACAGATGGTTGAACCTCTTCAGGATCTCCTCCGCATGAAGCTTGTTCTGGGCGAAGATTATGGTCTTTCCCACGGACTCCCCGCCGTCGACCTTTATCCCGTTCTCCATCAGGTCCTGAAGGACCGTATCGATGGTGCTCTTGTTGAAGACGAACCTGTTGATGTCGTCGGAGTCTACGTCGCGGACGCCCTCGTCGAAGTCCTCCTCCATGCGCTTCCGGTCCTCCTCGGAAAGCTCGTCGTAGTGGATGCCGGACGTGAGGAACGCGGTATCTACCTCGATGTTGACGTAGGGGACCAGCCATCCGTCCTCGACTGCCCTGCCGTACTCGTACACGAACGACGGCTCGCCTGCGCTCTTCTCGAAGAACTCGTATGTGTTCCTCGATATCTCGTCCCTGGGGGTGGCCGTGAGGCCGACGATCTGGGCGTCGAAGTAGTCGAGGATCTCCTTGTACTTGTTGAAGATGCTCCTGTGGCTCTCGTCGACGAATATCAGGTCGAAGTGGGCCGGGGAGAAGACCCTGGACTCGTCCTCGCCCCTGGCGTCGTCGATGGCGTTCATCATGGTGGGATAGGTCGATATCACCACGCGCGACTGCATGTCCTTCTTGTTCTCGCAGAGGTTGCAGGTGCTGACAGACGGCAGGTGCCTCTGGAAGCCTTCCGTATCGGCCTGAGAGACCAGCTCGGTCCTGTCGGCCAAGAACAGGCAATTGGTGACGAGATTGGCTCTGCTGAGCACGTCGAACAGGCCGACGGCGGTTCTGGTCTTCCCCGTCCCGGTGGCCATCACCAGGAGATGCTTCCTGACCCCCTTCTCGATGTCCTCGCAGATCTTCTTTATAGCGGCGGTCTGGTACCAGCGACCGGCGATGTCGGCGTTGATGGGAACCTCGGACATGTCCTTCCTGAGAATCCTGCGGGTCATCAGGCGGTCCAGGTCGTCCCTGCTGAATATTCCGGAAACCTTGCGCCACGGGGCCGACTGGTCGTCCCAGAAGTAGGTCTCGTAGCCGTTGGTCCAGAACATCATGGGCCGGCGACCGAACCTGCGCTCCAGCCTGTCGGCGTAGACCATGACCTGGTTGCGGCCGTCATTGGCGTCGCGGCAAGTGCGCTTGGCCTCCACGACAGCCAGAGGGCGGCCATCCTTCCCGTAGAGGACGTAGTCTGCGAAGAGATCGCTGCCCTCTCCCGGGCCTTTCTCGAGCTTAAGCTCCTGGTCGATCTGCTGGGCGCCTGGGTCGAAAGACCATCCCGAGCTGGCGAGGTCCATGTCGATCAGCATCTTGCGGGTCTCGTACTCCGTCATGCTGCCAGGCTCGAACCTCCTGGACGCGAGGTTCCTCTGCCTCTCGGCGTAGTAATTCGACTCCAGCTCCTTGACCTTCCTGAGCAGTTCGTCAATCTGGGCGTCCTTGGCGTTAATAGCCTCCACCAGCTCGGCATTCGCAGACTCGGCGTCCTTTTCCGTAAGCACAGGAATGGCATCGACGGAGAACTCGACATCGGGGTAGTCGCTGATGTACATGCAGTTGACCCATCTGAGGAACATGAACAGCCCTTCCAAGCTGGCGAGCGCGTCCTGCTGGGTCGCCGAGGCCCCCATCTCGTGATGGCGGTCTCCGTTCCTCTTGACGATATTCATGACCTTCCCGACCCTGTCGTCGAGGAGCGACTGGAACGCATCGTTGTACATGTTCGAGGCAAGGGTGCTGGATGGTTCAGGAAGGGTTGGATCCGCATTGAAGGTCCATTTGATCCCGAACTCCATCGCCCTGCGGCAGGCCAGCACGCACATGTCTGGCATGCTGTAGTTTCTCTCGGCCAGGACAGCGGCTTCGGCGACGACTTCGAAACCCTCGAGGCCAAGCATGTAGTCGAAGTTCCCCATTCTATCACCCGGACTCCGAATCACCCTCCGACCCCTCGATCTTCATCAGATGGGAGAGGATGTCAAATCTCGATTTATCGACCTGATTGAAGAACGTGACGAATTGCTCCTGCTATCGAGGGGAGGAACTGGTATGCGGATGTTCTCCACAATTTTGGCAGAAATTTCCTTGAACGTCGCTCCGCGACCTAAACTGTTCAGATATTCGCCATTGTTTTTGAGCAGGACGTAGAGGAACACGTTGTTGAGCTCAGGACCGCATTCTATGTTCTTGAACCCCTGGTTGCAGTACATCTCAGAACCAACGATTCCCACCTTGCCGATAGGTGCCCTGGAGGACAGCAGCACGACGCCTGGCTTGAGGAGATTCAAGGAGCAGCTTCTCCTTCCTGCCTCGGTTATCTTGCGCTCCGTGTCGTTGATTATGTACGATTCGGAAGTCAGCTCTGCAGGAGCGATCCATTTCAAATCCCCGTCCCAGAAAGAAGGTTCGCTGGTTTTCGGCGTAGACCCGGTGAGGATTGTTCCGACATCGCCTATGCGCCTCCATTCTTCCTTCTGGGACGAAAGATCGATTGTGCCGAACATCTCGATAAACCTTGATTTAACAAGATCGTCGAACTTTGAAACTATCTGCTTGTAGATAAATCTCGATTTATCGACCTGTTTGACAAAGTCCGTGAACTGTCTCTGCAGCTCGATATCAGCTACAGGTATCTCGTATTTCAGGAACTTTTCTTGGTTCAGGTGAACGATAGTAGCGCCTCTTTTGACGCTTTCGATGAACCTCTGGAAGTCCGTGGACAGAAGACATTGCTGGATGAACTCTGTGATGAAAGAGTCATCCTTGTTTCTGACCACGAATATGCCGGCATTCAGGGTTGCTGGCTTAGGCAGATCCTTCACGACAGCAACCTTGCCTATCGTGCCGTCCTTCGTGACCAAGACATCGCCATTTTGGACCATTATGTTAGGATCCATGTCATAGCGTTCCTTACTCACGTACTTGCAGCCGCTGTAATCCACGACACCGTTGTCGAAATCGGTGCCGGTGATGAGCATGTAATCGCCTGATGCCATATGCTCTGCTTTGGTGAGCGCTTGCCATCCAATTCTAGAATGAAGAGTGCAGACTTCGCTTATCGGAACCTTCGTCTTGCAGTCTCCGAACATCTCGATAAACCTTGATTTAATGAGACTGTCGAAAGGGTCCATGTCGGAGATGGAGGCTTTACCACTGGGTCTTGCCGGCATTCAGACCATCTTCTCCAGCTCGTCCAGGTTCTCCATCAGCTCCCGGGTCAGCCCCTTGATCTCCTTGAGGATATCCTTAGACGGAGGATAGGTCTTCTCCTCGTAGACCACCTTTTTGTACTTGTTGATGGAAAGGTCGTAGCCGTTGGAGACTATCTCGTCTTTGGGAACGAGGAAAGACTGATCTGTCCTCTCGCGAGCCTTCTCCTCCTCGAGATTGTGGAACCTCTCGACGATGTCCGGGATGTCGCTCGAGTCCAGAGGCAACCTCTTGTCGTCGAGGCTGTACCCGTCGGACTTCATGTCGTAGAACCAGACGTCCTCCGTCCCTCCCGCGTCGGTCCTGGTGAAGACGAGCACGGCGGTAGACACGCCCGCATAGGGCTTGAATACCCCCGAAGGCATGGAGATGACGGCTTGGAGCATCTGCCTCTCGACGAGGTTCTTCCTGAGCGACAGATGCGCCTTGGACGAGCCGAAGAGGACGCCGTCGGGCACGATGCAGGCGCAGCGGCCTCCCTTCCTGAGGATCCTCGTGAATAAGGCGACGAACAGCAGCTCAGTCTTCTTAGTATCCGTTATGGCCTTCAGGTCCTCGTTGATGTTCTCCACCTCGACGTTGCCCTTGAACGGCGGATTGGCCAGGCAGACCGTGTACCTGTCCTTGCCTGTGTTGTTCTTGGACACGCTGTCGAGGTACACTATCTCGGGCCTCGTGATAGAATGCAGCATCAGGTTCATCGTCGAGATGCGCAGCATGGTCTTGTCGGTCTCGAAACCGGTGAACATGGTAGAGTCGTAATGGTTCCACTGCTCGCGGGTCATGGTCTCCTCGTACTTCTCGCGGATGTGCTCGGCAGCCGAGATGAGGAACCCCGCTGTCCCGCAGGCAGGGTCGCAGATGAAGTCGTCCGGATCGGGGTCCACGAGCTTCACCATCATGTCCCTGATGTGCTTGGGCGTACGGAACTGGCCGTTGGTCCCCGACGTGGAGATCTTGCTCAGCATGTACTCGTAAAGGTCCCCCTGCATGTCGCGGTCCTCTTTGATATCGTTCTCGAAGAGGTCGTCAAGCTTGGTAACTATCTTCTGGAGTGTCTGCTCGCTCTGGATGGCGAATGACGCGTCCTGCATGTACCTGGCGAAAGAGGTCGTAGGGTCGTCGTCACCAGGCCTTGCAGGGATCTCGATCATCTTGCCTGTCTGGTCGAAGTCGGGAAGCTGGCCGTATCTCATGTTCTTGACGGCAGGAAACACCCTATTGGATACTATGTCCGAGATCTGACGGGGATCCATGTTCTTGAACTTGCTCCAGCGCATGGACTGCCCGGCCTCGGTCTGAGGGAATATGCGAGGCCTCGGCTTCTTGAAACTCTGCTCCAGCTTCTCATTCCTGAGCTCAATCTCGTCCAGCGAGCGGATGAAGATCAGGTATGTCAGCTGCTCTATCACGGTAAGCGGGTTGGTGGTGCCGCTCGCCCAGAGATCTGTCCAGATGGAGTCCACTTTGTTCTTGATGCTACCAATAATCATCTAAATCCCTCAGCTGAATGCCGTCTGCAGTTCCAGAGACAGTTGTCCCCAAGAGCAAAAGGCGCTCTGCATTGAAAGAACTTACCGATTTGTAACCTAACCTCGACAGGAACAGAAGGTTAGGCATTAATGGATAACTGCAATGCTGGCATTTATTGCTAGAGCCTGAGATCGGTCAGAGGAAATATGTCAGAAATCAGCGATAATCGAACTGGAGCTACCAAATTGATTACAATTCGCTTGTTGATTGTATAGGAAAAGGACGTGATTCTTATGATAAAAGGCTTTAAGAATTTTCCGTAGCGGTAAAAATAGCAGTTATAATCATATCACCATTAACAATATTAGATGTCATGGACCATCTGAAGAATGAATAAGTGAACTGTGAATCCGATTCTTTAGGTGCAGCGACAATCTTTTGACCACCAAGAATCACATCGTGAATAATTTTCTGGCCTCCAAATATCAGGGTAGGCCCACTCGTATTGATCTCGATTCCATGCGAGATTTGGATTGTTTTTTCTGAAACGCTTCCGTTCTTCTGGGCTTGCTTGAATTGTAACCGTATACCTTTTATGTTCCCAATGAGCGTATGCAGTAACGTTTGATTGTATCGGTCCGAAACTGAATAGAGTGTCCCCACTTGGGGATGTAAACCATCCAATAAAACCTGAGATGAACATAGTTTAAGCATTAGACCGTTGAAAGGTACATCGAGTCCCTGTATTCGGATATGCTCCGACGAGCGGGCGGCTTCAGGTCGAACAGCTCATAGGCCTGCCTCGCCTGTTTGTTCACATATTCCACTATGACGGCGTCCTTGCCGTCGCGGTATGCATACACCGACTGGAGGTCGTATATCAGGTCCGACACGGACCTGCCGGTTCCGGACACCCTCTTCCTGATCTGCAGGTAC
>JAFYAH010000045.1 GCA_017540825.1 Candidatus Methanomethylophilaceae archaeon
AAAAACTAAATATTAGAAAGAAAAATTAATTGGAATAATAACCAATAATCAATGTATAATGCAGGCACTCATCCAGGCTTCAGGCCATGTAGTTCCGACCGAAATCGTTTATAAGTGTGCTTGAACATCGAATTTACAACGGGAGCCTTGTTCTGCCAGCAAGACAGTTATAAGGATGGATTCGATGACCGTATAGGTAAGATAGATGTCCAAAAGGATAATAGTGATAGGCTCGGGCGCGGCAGGGATGACCGCTGCATCCACCGCGAAGGCGAGGAACCCGGCCGCAGAGGTTACGGTGTTCACCGAGGACGAGGACATAGCGTATTCGCCCTGCGCGATTCCCTGGGGGATCGAGGGCAGGACCGGCTGGGACGACATCGTGATGCACACGCCCGGCTTCTACGAGAAGGAGCGCGGGATAAAGGTGTTCACCAGGACGAAGGTAGAGTCGGTCGACGACGCGGCGAAGACCGTGGCGGCAGGAGGGAAGACGTACCCCTACGACTCCCTCGTCATCGCAACCGGCGGAAAGGTTTTCGTCCCTCCGGTCCCGGGAGCGGACCTGGAGAACGTGTTCATAGTCAGGACCGTCAGCGACGGGAAGCGCATACAGAAGGCCCTGGAAGGGGTGTCTGAGGTCGTGGTCGGCGGCGCCGGCGTCATCGGCCTGGAGCTCGCCGTCTCCCTGAAGGCGATGGGGAAGGACGTCACGGTGATCGAGATGATGGACCAGGTCATCCCGCGCATAGCGGACAAGGACATGGCCGACGTCATCCAGAGGCATCTCGAGGAGAAGGGCATAAAGTTCGTCATGAAGGCGCCCGTGCAGTCCGTGAACGGGGACGTGAAGGTGTCCAGCGTCACCGCGGCCGGGAAGGAGTACCCGTGCGGGGTCATGATCTTCGCCACCGGGATCCGCGCCAACCTGGAGATACCCAAGGCGCTCGGCCTGGACGTCGGGCAGCTGGGAGGCCTCGTCGTGTCGCCCACCCTGCAGCCCTACAGGAGGGGCCGCCTGGTCCCGGACGTGTACGTCGCCGGGGACCTGGTGCAGTGCGAGTCGGCGGTGATGCCGGGAGCGACCATGAGCCAGCTCGGGTCCACCGCCGTGAAGCAGGGACGCGTGGCGGGACAGAACGCCGCGGGATGCCCCAAGGCCCTCTTCGGCCCCGTCGCCAGCCCCTGGGTGAGCGTAATAGGCGACAAGCAGATCGCAGGGACCGGGCTGTCCACGGGGCTCGCCGTGTGGTACGGGGTGAACGTGGCCGAAGGGAAGGCTGAGGGCCTCACCCGCGCCAGGTACTACCCCGGAGGGAAGGAGCTCATAGTGAAGGTCCTGGCCGACAAGGCCACCCACAGGATCATCGGGGCGCAGATCATCGCCGGGGAGGAGGCCACCGGGCGCATCGACTGGATGACGTCGGCCATCGTCTCGGGGATGACCGCGGAGGAGTTCCTAGTCCGCGCGGAGAACGCCTACTGCCCGCCGACCTCCATGGTCAGGGACCCGGTGTTCGAAGCCGTAGAAGAGGCATGCAAGAAGCTGGGCCAGTGATATCGTATGGACTACGACGAGTACAGGGAGCTGTACAGCAGCCTGAAGACCGCCAAGGACGTGCAGAGGCTGTCGGGAAAGTACGACGAGAGGCTCCTGGACACCTTGTTCACCCAGAAGACGAGCAGAGAGGTGAAGAAGAACTTCTACCGGGTGAAGCAGAACTCCAAGCGCATGCTGAACGAGTGGACCAAGGGCAAGTCCATCGTATCGCTGGCCGAGAAGTACCGCTTCCCGCCGATCCTGGTGGCGATGTTCATATTCCTCGAGGACGGGGCGTCGAAGAAGGAGTTCTGGGAGTACGTCAGGGACCCGGACCTGCTGGAGAGCGAGGAGACCGCCGCCGAGGTCCGCGAGGCCGTGAGGGCGGACATAGTCTATTCCCCCGAGGCCAACATCCGCCAGAAGGAGCGCGGCCTGTGGGGCGAGGGGCTCCTCCACGAATGGCTGGACGGCCAGGGGGTCACCTACCGCACCGAGAACGACCTCCGCGGGACCGAGTCCAACAAGACGCCCGACTGCCTTCTGGACTACCCCGTCGTCTACAAGGGCAACAAGATATGCTGGGTCGAGAGCAAGGCCTCCTTCGGGGACAACGTGGAGTTCAGGTTCAACTCCCGCAAGCAGCTGGTCCCTTACACCCAGCTCTTCGGGCCGGGGCTGGTGGTCTACTGGGTGGGCTGCCTGGACGACCTGGAGTGCCCGGAAGGGGTGTTCGTGAGCGACATATCCGTCATGGACGTGCAGCTCGAGAAGTACGAGGAATGAATTTTCCGGAAAGCCCGGACGGACCCGCCCCATGTGGGTCCGTCTAAACAGTTTGGTTCGATGTTGCTTGATTTCTATCGGCCTGATCCTACAGTATTCTGTCCATCACCTGCTCCTCGCGGTTCATCGCGTAGTGCCCCTCCGTCGTCTTGGTGGACGAATGCCCCAAGACAACGGAGACGTCCTCAATCCCGCATTCGAGCAGGAACTGTCCGAATGCCTTGCGGACGGAACGGGGTCGAATTTCCCCCGAGCTCCTCCTCGACGCACTTCTTCAGCGATTCCACTCTTTCAGGGATTAACGTACTCATATGATATGACGAGAAGTCCCTCGGCAAAAAAGTGTGCAGGGCGAGATACTTTAAATCTGGATGCCTATGAGATAACGTCCGGTCCGAACGGACTGATACGATGAGGTCATGATGACAGGAGACACGTCAGATCTTTTAAATGCCGTGGCAATAGCCTGCGGCCGCGACCTGGAAGTCGGCGAATTCGACGACCGTCTCACCCTCCAGAAGGGATGCTATATCTTGAACTCGTGGGGCTACGGACCGAGATACCGTTTCAACATGTACATACGCGGGCCGTACTCCAGCGAGCTTGCCAAGGAGTACTACAAATACGGCACCATTGCTAGGAGAGAAACCAACGTGCCCGAGGAGGCGCTCTCCAGGCTCGCCGAGATCTTCTCCAAGGGGATAGGTTACGCCGAGGCGTACGCCACCGTCCTCATGATACGGAGCAACAGCAAGGATGCCAGCAAGGAGGACGTCCTCAAGCGGGCGATGGACCTGAAGCCGCGCCTGAAGGCCGAGGTGGCGGAGGCCGCCGCATGCCTGCTGAGTCGAAGTACGTCGACTCCTGCTGCGTTATCCTGATGATCGACAAGGACGATACCCATCGGGACGATTACGGATGCGGCAGGAAGAAATACGAGGCTTTGTTCCCGAAAAACACGAGGTTCTCCGTGCCGGAGGTGGCCATGGGCGAGACCGTAATGAAAATCATGGACAAGAGGCCAGGATCGTTCCAGATGGCCATGCAGGAGTATGAGAGGCTGGTCGGATTGGGATTCCTCAACGTCAGCTACATCAGGGACCCTTCGTTCACCTTCAGCCTTTCGAAAGAGATATCCAAGGAGAGAGCGGATTCCCGGGACAGGATATCCGCTGCCGACGCGCTGATCCTGGCGTGCGCCGCCGCGGACAAAGACTGCTCTGTGTTCTACACATCCGACAGCAAGCTGCTGACGGACTCCTTCGTATCCAAAGCGGTCGACGAATGGAGGTCCAGCAGCGATTACGACGAAATGAGGATAATGGACATAGCCGACGCGCTGAAGCTGTGATCTGCAGCATGGCTGCCCGAGTCTGCGACCGTCCTGTAGGCGCATCGAGCCTTACGAGGTCACCAGGGAGATCTTCCCGGACCCGTTGGGCCCGACTATGACGAGCGGGACAGAATGCTCATGAAGTTCCTCTGGGTCTTCCGACGGGATCGTCACGGGTGCAGGATCGTTGATACATCCGTACCAGGACCAGGAGACTTGCCGACTTTCCTCTAGCCCTTATCGAGCTCGTCAGATGTTATCAGGTGCGTCTCGCGCTCCATCCTCGCACCTCCCATGGTTATGTGCAAGCCTGTTCATCATGTTTCAGCCACTCGCGACGTAGGAATGCCTACTAGTCCGCAATCTGGACCAGCGGGAATCTCCTTGCGGAGCCCCCAGCCTAGACTCACACCCTCGACTTCCTGTAGAACACTACCGTGTCCAAGGCAGCGAAGAAGGCGATCTCCCAGCCTCCACCGAGAGGAGAAGGGGGTCGTCTTTTTTGACGTCCGTGAAGGCCTCTTCGAATGACGTGAAGAGCCCACAGTGGACCTCCAGCTCGGAAATGCGCAAGTAGTTGCCGAACACCCCCGGTCCCAGAGACCTCAGGCTCTCCCCGAGGACGGCGAACTCCATAACCGAGGCCCGTACGTCAAGTAAACACGTCCTTCCCGACCTCGGAAACGTTTTTCGGGTCTATGTACTGGTGGCCGGAGCATCGGTAGAACGTCCTATCCCCGACAGACGCCACAGACTGCGAGAGCTCCATGTCCGTCAGGCAGACGCAATGACCGAAGCATTCCTCTGACACGGCCCCCAAGCCCTTGCCCAGCGTAACGGTCGACAGACTGGAGCACATATAGAACGCCCTTCCCCCTGCCCATCTCCCTGAACGAAAGGATACGATTCTTTCTCGTCTTCTTGGAGCCATGGTCGCAAGCTCACCGATTGATGTCTCTACTTGTCTAATTTCAATACTGTCTTGATAAGTAATTACCTTGACACCTGGAGAAGAAGTCGTAGACTTCGAAGAAATGATAGGGAGCGGACTCTTTACGGTGTTTTGCCATGACCAAAAAGAGTCCGGACAAGAAAGAGCAGAAGCGCCTTAAAAAGATTGAGGATGCGAAGCAGAGCAGGCGCTACAGGGCAGCGGAGATGGTAAAGGGCGGCTACTCGTGCCGCGGCGCGGCCAAGATCCTCGGCGTCAGCCCCCAGTTCGTCAGCTACTGGAGCCGCAGGCTCCTGGAGATAGGAAAAGAGCTCAGGAAGGTGGGCAGCATAATCAGATGGGTGCGCACCTTCAAGTTCAAGGAGGGATGCCGCAGTCTACTGGCCACCAGGAAGCCCGGCCCGGCGCCCGGCAACTGCCCCAAGTCGTAGGCCGCCACGGCGGCCATCGTCGAGCAGAAGCGCAAGCCCTTCTGCAAGAACGTCGGGGGCTCGAAGATAGCCCTCATGTCGGGGTCTGGCGTGTCCGGGCCCACGGCCAACAAGATACTCCGTGTAAACGGCTTCGATCCAGTAGTGAAGCGCAAAGGGAAGCACATCCGCAGATTCTCGAAGGCCTGCCCGATGGATCGCGTGGGCATAGACTTCGTGGAGATAGGCGTCGATTCCGACACCGGGCTCAAGGTCGAGTCGCTGACCGTTGAAGACGACCACTCCAGGTACTACCTGGGAGCATTCGTCACGACGTCCCCGACCACGGATTTCGTCATCGAGTGCCTGGACGAGGTGTTCTCGGAACACGGCGTCCCGCGCACGGTGCACTCCGATCACGGGTCGCAGCGGTATGCCGTCAACGGCGGCGACAGCCGCTTCGACGCCAAGTGCGAAGAATGGGGCACCGTCCACACCATGGCCCCCATCCGGACCCCGGAATGCAACGGCAAGGTGGGAAGGATCCACGGCTCCATGAGAACCGAGATAGATCTCCCGGAGAAGGCTCCGATGGAGGTGTACCAGCAGCTCTTGGAAAGCTATGTGAGCTACTACAACGAGCAGCGTCCGCACTGCGCGCTGGACTACCGCACCCCGAAGGAAGTCTTCGAGAAGACCCGCATCCTCGAATCGAGCGTCCCGGACATAGTCTGGACGATCTTTATGGCATACAGGGAGTACGAAGAGGCCCGCTGCTGAGGCCCCTCCGGGCGCCATCCGCCATCGTCTTCCAGCTCGGGCTATGCGGCCCCTCTGTCGATGGCGGCCCGTGACCTGGAAGAAAGGCCGGGAAAGCCCGCTGAACGAGGGATATAACCTCGTCCTGACGTCCTCGGTATATCCCCTCGTTCAGCGGGCTTTATATCTGTTTGAGTTTCTTCTCTCAACTGTAAGGAGAACCACTTTCCATCAGAGTCTAATTTCAATACCTCTATGTAAATGAAGGAGGCCCAGCACCAGGCTACGGTTACGAAACATGGTGCGA
>JAFYAH010000046.1 GCA_017540825.1 Candidatus Methanomethylophilaceae archaeon
CCGGCGTTGGTGATGATGCCTATGCCGTCCTTGTCCATCGAGCTGTAGCTGCTGAACACCTTGAGCGCGTCGAACATCTCGTCGAGGTCGAACGCCCTGTGGATGTTGAGCTTGTTGAATATCACGTTGTTGACCGCGTCGGAGCCTGCCAGGGACCCGGTGTGCGAGGACGCTGCGGCGGATCCGGCCTGGGTCCTCCCGGACTTGAAGATCACGATGGGCTTCTTGACGGGCATGTTCTCGATGGCCTTGACGAACTTCTCCCCGTTGGAGATGCCTTCGCAGTACATCCCGATGACCTTGGTGTTGGGGTCGTTGGAGACCTCGTCGATGAGGTCGGCCTCGTCGATGTCGGCCTTGTTCCCGAACGTGATGAAATTGGCGAACCCTATGTCGTTGCGGTAGGCCCAGTCGATGATGGAGGACCCGACCGCTCCGGACTGTGAGAATATGGTGATGTTCCCAGGCTTGGGAAGGAGGTGCGCGAAGGTCGCGTTGACGCCTGCGCCGGGGTTCATGTTCCCGAAGCAGTTAGGCCCGAAGAACCTGACTCCGTATTTCTTGGCCTCCTCCTTGAGCTTCTTCTCGAGCTCCGCCCCCTCGGGGCTGTCCTCCTTGAAGCCGGCGGTGAGGATGGTGGCGTACTTGATCCCGGCCTTGCCCAGGTTGGCCATCTCTCCGGGGACGAAGGCGGCCTTCACCGCTATCACGGCCAGGTCGACGGGCTCGCCGATCTCGGTGACGTTCGTGTACGCCTTGTATCCCTGTATCATACCGCCCTTCGGGTTGACCGGATACAGCTTTCCCTTGAAACCCGCGTTAATCATATTCTTTACGAGCATTCCGCCGAGCTTGGTCTCGTCGTTGGACGCTCCTATGATCGCGACAGAAGATGGGGTCAGCAATGACTTCATGGATGACCGTATCCGCGTTCAAGTGATAAACCTTTGTGAACTAAGAGCAGTTGATTGACGTAATTCGTAACCATCGGTACGAAAACAAAAAGAAATCGAAAACTAATCTGCTGAATCAGTAGAAGTTCGACGATAGCCTTAGTTAATGTCGTACATGGGTCCCATCCAACAGATTTCAACGTCGAATGACGGATTGAGTTCAGGAAAGGATGAGTTCAACGAGCCGAATGAACGAACATGCAGAATACTCGAAATCAACACCAATCCAAGCGCTGAGTAAAAATGCGACGGGCGATCTCACCCGTCGGATGTTTGAGGTCAATGATGCCGCCGGATTATGACCGCAGCCACCACGATTGCAGCTATACCTGCCACTAACCCAGCAATCATCAGCCACGATTGGTCGTCTGACTTCTCTGGAAGCCATATTGGAGTCAGGCACAGGTTATCCTCAGGCATAGTCGAAATCGATTCCTTCCAACCAGAGAAAACATATCCTTTCTTCTCAGGGATCTTCAATTCGGATATTGGGTCCCCGGCTTTGAACGATTGCAGAAACAACGGTGTGTGGTAATCGCTGTAGTAGTACACGTCATAATACTCCGACATGGGATCGCTCTTGGTCCAGTTGGCTGTATAAACGGCATCTTTAGAAGGGAAATAACCGGTATAGCCCTCCCATGAGACGAACGAGTATCCGGCTTTCGATACTTTCGGAGCATCCAAAACGTCTCCGACCTTTCCGTGCGCAATAGACACAAGACTCGTTCCATCCATGAATTCCACAGTGATGGTGACCACTTTCATTTCCCAGTTTGCGTACACGACGATGTCTTTGTCGCCCATCCTGGTATTTCTGTCTATTGACCACCCCTTGAATACATATCCGTCGCGAACGGTACTCGGCAACGGTATGACGTCTCCCTCGGAAACCTCAACCGACGGACAAGGTGATCCTCCCCGAGCATCGAAGGTAACCGTATGGACCTTCGAGATTTCGGAAACCCAGTTAGCTGTATAGTACTGAGTTGACCCGCCCATGACAGATTCCGGGCTCGGCGTCCATCCTTCAACCATCATTTTCGTTGACGATAGTTCAGGAATCGTTATGGATTCGCCGTGCTCATAATACTTCATCAGATTGCCATTGTGCAAGCTCCATCCATCAGGCACTTCATTCAATCTGACATCTGATAAGAGCAGTTCCACATGAGGTAGAACCACATAATTGATCTTCGTGTTTTCATCGATAAAGCTGGATAAAAAGCCATCTTCCATGATAGAATAAACGGTGCAATGTGAGCTGTAAACTGTGCTATAATACTTGTACGACATGGAAAAGCTTTCATTTCCAAAAGTCGGGCAACCAAAAATGGCAACATTTCTAATCGAATAGGCAGATTTGAACGCCTTTTCACCAATATGATTGACTGAGTCCGGTACCGTAACCGAAGTTACCTTGTGATCAGTACCATTAAACAGATTGCTGGGTATAACTTCGACTGAATTTCCAAATACCACTGTACGCTCTTTCTTTCCTTCCGAAAAAACTTGTGATGAATACTCGAGATTCGCAATCCTCTTAGCATTGATGTAGATGACCGAAACATTGGAACAGCTATTGAACGCCTTCTCCCCTATCTGAACGACATTCTCCGGGATGGTTATCTCGTTCAATGAAGTACACCCTTCAAACGAATGAGCCCCTATCGTATGAAGCGAATCTGGGAGATCGATCGATGAAATATTGCTGCATCTGCTAAACGCCCCATTTCCAATTTTCGAGATGCTGTCACTGAACAAGACTGAAGAGACCTTGTTACTTTCAGAATTTCCAAAGCCTTTAGCGACACTGAAAAGTCCAGTTTGTATCTCACTCACATGTGGGCCGAATGTTACATTGGTCGATTCTGCATACCTTCCGACATTCGAAAAGATGTGAAGATATTCCCCCGTATCGCCCATCGTTGAATCATAGAACACATCTGTAACCTTGGTACAGTTGTAGAAAGCCCGATCGCCGATTTCCTTAACACTGCTAGGAACAATGATTCTAGTCAATGAATTGCACTCGTAAAATGCGCTGGAACCTATAGACTCCACAGGTGTCCTGTCAAGGGCCAGCGATTCAATCTGACTTTTGCCAAATGCATAATTGCCTATGATTCTCAAGCTTTTGGCATTTGAAATATCCAATTCCTTCAGATTGTAGCTCTCCGCGAACGCCCTACTACCTATAGTCTCGATGTTAGAACCAATCACGATCTTCGCAATATTGTAGTTGTTCTCAAAGAAAGATGCTGGCACATTCTTTACATCATTTCCAAAAATGATAGATAATGTATTCTTTTTACCGATATTTTTGAAACCAGTGTTGATTTCGAAATCACTGCAAGATATTGCATTGAAATAAAGAGTTTCAACACCAGTGCATCCGTCAAAAGCACCATATCCTATAGAAGTGACGTGAATAGGGATTGTTATTGACTTCGCATAGGACATATTGCTGAATGCGTTCCTCTCTATTTCTATAACTGAATAGTTTTTGTTACCAAATTTTACAAAATCTGGTATATCAATAGAATTCAGATTAGCAGTTGTAGTGCCTGTGACTTTGACAGCTGCTGGGACTTCCATTACGATTGAATACTCGAGATCCGCAACCGTAAAGGAATCTCCGACCGCACCGTGAGATTCGTCATCATATGAAACGACAACGATCGCAATCACCGTAACAATACCGATCATCACCAGTGCTTTCGTAATTTTCATACTGCGACAACAGTACTAAGGTATAATAATGACATGTTTTTAGCAACCACGTAATACAATTATCTAAGAAACCAATTTCCATCTATTGCACGCTCTCTGCCTAACCGTTATCTACCTGTAGACCCTTCACTTGGACGCCGGTCCGGCGAAGGGGCGCGACATCGTGACCGCCATGTGCACGGGACGGCGAACAGCGGCCCTTTTCCCATTCATTGGGGCTCCTGCGGGAGCTGGCGACGCGTCGTCGCAGCCATGACCGGAGGCCAACGCAGGGTCCGACAATCACCCCCGGCGTAAGTCAGTGCCCGGAGGCCGGCGTCATCGTCGGACCATGAAGAGGCGTGTTAGCGCTCGGGGGACACCTTCGCATGCTGACCCCTAACTGCGCCAGCTCCTGCGCCAGCCTTTTAGCCTCCGGATACGCCGAGAACAGTTCCGCGTACTCCTTCTCCGTCTTCTTCCTGCACGGGGCGAAGCCCAGGTCTATGTTCAGGGCAAGGGAGTAGAGGGCGAAGTCCAGGGCCTCGTCCGAAAGAGAGCTGTCGTCTAGCTTCGACGATACGGAGACCACCCTCATGAGGACGCTGAACCTGCCGGCCCCGGGGCCGTCGTAGTCCGTGTCCCACGCCAGGAACGTGCTGGGGTCCCTCTCCAGGAGCCCGGCCGACACCAGCCTGTCGTAGGACGCCCTCAGGTCCTTGTGGACCCCCTCCTCGGCGGGGACCATACCTCCCTTCCTCCTCAGGTAGACCGGCTGGTTCCTCTCCACGAAGCCCGTCCCGGTGAGCCAGTCGCAGACGGGCTCGCTGTAGGGGGCGTCCCCGGCGCAGCAGATCTTCCTCATCAGCGTCTCCGCGATGGACGCCATGACCTCCTTGGGGGCCTCCTTCAGGTAGTCGCTCACGAAGAACCTGGCCCAGTCCCCGTGCCTGATCCATTTGAGCCTCAGCTCGTCGAACTCGGCGTACTCCGCCGTCACGTCCTCGTATCCGTATCCCGACGCCGCCTCCATGAATACCTCCGTGAGGCTGCTGTCAATCCAGCTTTCGTCCATCTTAGTCTCCTGCGGCAAGCCCGCATATTCGCTACCGAAGAGGAGGAGTTAAACAAGGATGTGTGCGCGCACGCTACATCACGGTTATCAACATGCATGACGTCCCTATGCTCATGGAAGAAGACCCGAAGGAGAGGGAAGTAGCCGACAGGATACTGGAGGCGATCAAGCGCGAGTACGGGTTCGTGCCCCTGGTGAACCAGGTCATGAGCACCCGCCCGGACATATTCATACCCCAGACCAGGCTCAACAAGGCCGTATTCGAGGGGAAGAGCGACCTCGACGAGAAGACGAAGTACCTGTGCGCGGTCTCGGCGGCGGCGTCCTCCGGAGCGGAGTACTGCATCGGCGTCCACATGAGGCACGCCTTCGACGCGGGAGCGACCGAGGACGAGATACTCGAGGCGGTGACGATAGGATGCCAGGTCGCCATGAACCGCGCCCAGTCCTACGCCCTTCGCAGGTATGCGGAGATGTTCGACATCGACACGGACGAGAGCTACCTAAACAACGTTAAATAATACCTCGTCGCATGAGCCGTCGATAACTATGGTCCAGATTACGTCTGATGCGGAGAAGTTCATCAACGACCTTCTCGAGAAGAACAACAAGGTCGGATACGGTATCAAGATCTACCTGTCTGGATTCGCATGCTCCGGACCCCAGTTCGGAATGTCATTCCAGGAGAAGCCCAACGAGGGAGAGGTCGTCGACAAGACCGCCCAGGGGTTCGAGATGTACTACGACAGCGAGACCGAGGAGGCCCTGAGCAAATGCGTCATCGAGTTCATCGACGACCCCAACTTCGGGACCGGCCTCACCATCCGCGACCCCAGCTTCGAGGGATGCTCCTCGTGCGGCGGCGGGTGCCACTGAAACTCCAGGGCCTCCGGGCCCAATCCTTTTCATTCTCATTCCAGCTCGGTGTACTTCAGGTTCTTGCCCCTGCTGAGGCCGGCCGGGTACTTCTCGGCGTTCTTCCGAATCTTCGACTCGAGAGCGCAGGACAGGTCTATGCCGTTCATCTGCGCGAACCTGAGTACGAAGTAGAGGACGTCGGCGACCTCCTCCTCTACGTGCTCGCGGCGCCCGGGGTCGGAGAGGATCCCCTGGCACTCCTCCAGGCTCTTGAACCTGAATATGTCCAGGAGCTCCGAGGCCTCGGTGACCATGCCTATGGCCAGGTCCTTCGGGTTGTGGTACCTGTCCCAGTCGCGCTCCTCGCAGAAAGCCCTGACCTCCTCCTTGAGGGAGGATACGGTGGCGACGCTGTCGTCCATGCGTACGGATGACCGGGCATGCGTATAATCCTGGCGGAAGCCCTCGCTCCCACTCTATGGACACGGGCTTCTTGAGGCCCAGGCCAGCGGCCGCCTCGATGCACTTGACGACTCCGCAGGGGACGGGGCAGGCGGTGTGGCGGATGTTCTCCGACGCCCAGGCGTAGACCTTTGACTCGTTGAACGGGGTCCCGACCTCCTCGTAGCACGCTATGTTCTCTATCACAGGGACCTTGGAGACCATGGGGCAGTCGCTCTCGATCCTCACCGTGACGCTCATCATGTCGTCCGAAGGGGTGGCGGTTATCCTGGTGGTCTTGCCGCAGACCCCCGCTTTCACGATCGCGGTTTCGCTCATGCTCCCGTGAAGCCGTCCGGCCGGATAAATAGCCGTCGATTGGATGAAGTACACCTCCCCCTCAGCCCCAGGCGGATGCTCGCCACGACGGAGAGGGCCGGGAGCTCTATGAGCGGGCCTATGACGAGGACGAGGGCTATGAGCGGGCTCTCGGGGAACGCGGCCACGGCTATGGCGAGCGCGAGGGGCGAGTTCCTGGCCATGGTGGTGAATATCAGCGACGTCGCGTCGTCGAAGGAGAAGCCCTGCGTCTTGGACGCGACGGCCGAAACGGCATAGCTGGCCAGGAAGAACAGCAGCAGCGGCACCGCCATCTCCAGGATCACCCAGAGGTTGTCGAACAGCACCGCGCTCTCCGACGCGAACATCGCCACGATGGCGAGGCATAGGAAGAAAAGCTGCAGGGCGTCGCACCTCTCGTCCATGAAGCCCTTCGCCCTGGCCACGGAAGCCGCCTTCGAAGAGAGGGCCTTGACGACGAGGGAGGCGACGAAGGGGACGAGCAGCACCCACGCCATGCTGGCCAGCATGCCGGCCATGTCGAACTCGGCGCTCCTTCCCATGAACACGAGCAGGTACACCGGCATCAGGACTATCTGGAGCACCAGGTTCACCGGGAGGAGCGTGCTGCTCAGGTCCACGTTGCCCTTGGCCACAGCGGTGAACACGAGGTACCAGTCGGTGCAGGGGGTGACCAGGAGCATTATGAGGCCGATACGGAGATCCACAGAGCCGCCGAAGAACAGGATGCCCAGAAGGAACGACAGGATCGGGGTCCAGACGAAGTTTATCAGGACCGCGGAGGACAGGAAGCGGACGTTCCTGAAGGAGTCGCCCATCCGCTTCAGGTCCACGGACAGGAACACCAGGAACAGCATCGCCATCAGGAACGGCTCGATTAGGGCGGCGGAGGCGTCCCCGATCCCGGAGAAGACCCCTATGGCCAGGCCTGCTATCGCCGCCGAAAGCATGACGCCGGTGTGGATCCAGGCCTCGTAGCCCATGCTGCCTACTCAGATTGGGAATATATAACGGTAGCCTATGTCAGGGGTCGTCCCCGTCGCTGATCCCGTCGGAGTCGTGGGACTGCATCCCGTACATCCTGACGATCTCGTCCACGGAGGTGGCCTGCTCGGGGGACTTGTCGTCCCTCACCCTGCCGGTGAACCTCGGGAACCTTATGCCCAGGCCGGCGCCCTCCTTGATGACGTCCCTGGCTGCCGTGTGTATGGGGCTCAGGGTGATCTCGGCTGCGACGACCTCCAGGACGACGGTCGGCTCGAACCACACGTCCGGGACCATCTCGGCCTCGACTGAAGCGGGCTTCGACTCGGAGAGCCCGTCGTCCAGAAGGTCCGGCATCCCCGCGAGGAAGGCGTCGTCGAAGCCCGTGCCTAGCTTGCACACGGTCTCGAACATCCCCGTCTCGGGGTCGAAGGCCGCCATCAGCAGGGCTCCGTACCTGCCCGCCCTCTTCCCCATGCCGTAGAACGCACCGACCACCGCCAGGTCGAACGAGTCCGTGAGGGCCTGCTGGTAGTCCTTCTTGTACTTTATCCACAGGAACCCCCTGGAGCCCGCCCTGTACACGGATTCCGGAGCCAAGGACTTCGCCATTATCCCCTCGCACCTGGCGGCGATGGCCGAGGAGAAGAACCTCTCGCCCTCCTCCGGGCTCTCGACGACCTTCATCGTGGTCATCTGCACCATGCCGCCGATGGAGAAGCCGTCCTCCAATGCCTTCCTCCTCTCCGGGTACGGCAGGCCGGTCAGGTCCTTCCCGTCGGCGAACAGCATGTCGAACATGAAGATCCTCACGGGCACGTCCCTCACGACGTCCTTCATGTCCTTCCTGCGCCTGTGCGTGACGGTCTGGAACGGCAGCATGAATCCGGTCTCGGGATGGATGGCCACGCACTCCCCCTCGATTATGGCCTCCCCGCATCCGCAGCGGGTCCTCAGAGACTGGGCTATGTCCGGGAAGTTGGAGGTTAGGTCCTCCAGCCTGCGGGAGAACAGCTTCACGCCGTCCTTCCCGATGTGCGCCTGGACGCGTATGCCGTCGTACTTGTACTCCATGGCGCAGCGGCCGCCCATCTTGGCCACGACCTCGGCGATGGACGGGAGGCGCTCGGCGAGCATGACCTTCACGGGGCTGCCGACCTTGACGCCGATGGCCCTTATGGCGTCCATGCCTCCCTCGGCGATGGTCTCGGCGACCAGCCCTATGTCGCAGGTGACGTTGAACGCCCTCTCTATGGCCGGACGGTCCTCCTTGGCGGCGAACGCCTCGGCCAGGGCGTCCAGGATGGTCATGGCCCCGGCTCCGACCCTCATGCGGCCTGTGACGATCCTGCAGAGATACCTGGCCTCCACGGGGCCGGCGTCGTGCATTAGGTTGGACAGCTGCTTTATCTTCTTGTCCTGGGAGTCCTTCCCCTCGGCGCCCTCTATCGCCGTCAGGCCCTTGACCACGCGGTCGAAGGTGAGGTCCTCTGAGAACAGGGTCATCTGCTTCTTCTTCCCGATGAGGCTCTCCGCAACCTCCCCCGGGTCGCCTGTCTTGACCCACAGCTCCTCCACCTTCGATTCGGGCATCCCGGCGGTGAACGCTATGGCCTTGAGAACCAGCTTGTCCGCCATGCCCAGCTCCTGCGGGTAGAAGTCCGGATGGAGCTTGCCCTGCATCAGATACACGATGTTCCTGAGCTCCTTCGGGTCCACTCTGCGGAAGAAGTCCGCCATGATCGAGGTCATCTCGAGACGGCCGCCGGTGGACTCCAGTCTGTCGAACGTGTCAGCGAGCTCGGAATAAAGCATGAAGCATAATTGGACAGGGGTTTAATAACGTTTCATGGGAGCACTTTAACAACCTTATGATGGTTGGGATGAGAATAACAGCACCGCCCATAATGCGATCGTGCCGTTAAGCGGGAAGTCCCGGCGCGCTGACTTCTCTGCACTCGGCGTGACGGGTACCGCCCGGCAGGAGGTGATTGGATCCTTAGGATCTGCATCGAATGCCGCTACGGTGGTATTCGCATGACGGTCTCCGTCGATGGATGGACGATCGTCATCGACATCCCATAAGGAATGCCGAGGTCTGATCCGCCTTAAGGATCCGGTCCCTCCGGGGGCCGTTACTTCCCTGCTTTATCAATCAAAAGCCTATACTTCAAACTATCTCACGGAATTCAGTGGCTTCGGTCATGTTTCGATTCACTATAGTGCTATTATGGGATATCCTGAATAGTCACTATCTGGACAGCACTGTTAAAGACTATAGTGAACAGTTTGAAATGCGATTCGATGGGATACTAAACGACTGGAGCGCCTGCGTCACGGATCGAAATCACCCAGCCCGGACTGCTGCCTGCGCGAAGACCTCGGGGACGACCTGCTGAGCTCCTCGCTGAGCCTCTCCAGCCTCTCCCTCATGTCGTCCTCCTTGCGCTTGCTGCTCCTGTCGAAGACCTCGTCCATCGTCCCTTTCGCTATCAGGACGTAGACCTCCCCGTCGTTCTTCCTGCCGGTGCGCCCGCGCCTCTGTATCGTGCGTATCTCGGACGGGACCGGCTCGTAGAAGATCACCGCGTTGGTGCTGGACACGTCCAGTCCCTCCTCACCGACGGATGTGGAGACCACCACGTTGTACTCCCCCGAGCGGAACCTGCTCAGCAGCTCTATCTGGTCCTTCTGCTTCAGGCCGCCGTTGGCCTGGCCGACGAGCTTCCCCACCCTGGCTCCCGGGATCAGCGAGAGCTTGGACACCAGCAGGTCGCACGTGTCCCTGTACTGGGAGAACACCAGGACCTTGCTGCCCGGATCGTCAGCCAGTATCATGCTGACCAGGGACATCGCCTTGGAGATCTTCGGGTGCTCGGCGTTGGTGCTCCTGACGACGCGGGCGAGCTTCGGGAACAGGGGATCTCCCACTATGGTCTTCACGGCCTTCCCGCCCTTCTCCGCCCTGGACTCCGCGACGAGCTTGTCCAGGTAAATCCTCAGGGCGGTCATCCCTTGGGTCTCGGCCATGTTTATCGCATGCAGGAGCTTGATGCATACAGCCTGCAAGGAGAGCCCCTTGAAGACCACTGGGCTCCTCTCCCCGCGGGAGGCCCGCATCTGGAGAGTGGCGCCTATCGTGAGCATGTGCTTCGTCGAGGCAGGCCATCCCCTGTCCATCAGGCCCAGGCTTATCAGCTCCTCCGTGTACCTCTCCAGCATCGCCCTGAGGATCGCGGAGACCTTCACCAGGTCCGGGGGCATGTTGACCTCGATCCTGTTCACGTAGGTGTCGAACACGTACGGGGACACGTCCGGGTCGTCGTCGGACCTTATGTCGATCCTACGGAGGTCCAGGTTCTCGCACACCTCCTTGATCCTCTCGTAGTCGCTCCCCGGCGAGGCGGTCATCCCTACCGAGCGCATCCCGCTCCAGCAGTGCTCCGCGACCGTCACGTAGGAGTAGTTCCCGACGCCGCGGTGGGCCTCGTCGTATATCACCAGCGAGAAGCCGTCCAGGTCGTAGCGAGACGACTCCAGGTCGTTCGCCACGCACTGGGGGGTGCTTATGACCACATCGGACTCCTCGACCATCCTCGCCCTGGACTCCGGCTTCATCGCCCCGGTCATGACGGAGACGGCGGTGCCGGACAGCATCTCGGAGAAGAACCTGCTGTGCTGGTCTACGAGGGGCTTCGTGGGCGCCAGTATCATGACCTTCCCGCTTGCCAGGAACTCCGCCGCCACCCTGAGCGCAACTACTGTCTTCCCGAGTCCCGTCGGAAGGATCACTAGCGTGTTGCACCCGAGGCATCCCTGCACCATCGACGTCTGGTACCTCCTCTCCTCGACCCTGTCCGGGACTATGCGCGGATGCGACACGAAGCTCATGCTGCCGGATTAACGCGGAGGTTGGACATAACCGTAGCGCATAAGGCCCGATCAGCGCGACGCCCTCTCCTCGGCCATGGCCTTCCAGCGGCCGAGGTTGTCCTGGACGTACTCCAGCAGGTCGCAGAATCCCTCCAGGTCGCCCTCCGCCACCGTGCAGTAGCGGTCCGGGATGCAGTCGCTGTCGCGGGGGGCCTCGTCGACCCAGACCTCCAGCTGCTCCTGCACGTTCCTGGTGAGGCTCAGCACAAGGTAGCCTTCCATCTCGACGGTTATGCAGTCGGAGTAGTAGAACCCGCGGAAGATCTTCCCGACCTTCATCCTGCCGGACAGGCGCCTGCTGACGGTCTCGAACGCCTTCCCCAGGTCTATCTCGGGCTTGTCCTTCCAGGACGGACGGTACGCGTAGTTGAGGAGGCACCGTACGAACTCGCACAGGAACAGCTCGGGGAACCGCTCGCCCGTAGGATCGAACCTTGGCGCCACCTGGTCGAAGAGCTCCCTCTCGGCATCCGGGTCCAGCCTTCCCGAGAACTCCTCGGGAGGATCCAGCATGGTCCATCCGGAGATGAACGGAGGGTCCTCCTCGTCCTCGTCGCAGTCGTCGTAGCAGTCCTCCACGAACCTGGGCTCCTCTTCCTCCCATTCGGGATCGAGCCTCAGCATGGCCTCCCTGCCCGCCTCGACGTCGTTGTAGGCGGCTTTCCCGTACCATGTCTTGGCGTTCTCGATGGACTGCGCGACTCCCAGCCCGGCCTCGAAGAGCCTGCCCAGATGGAGCATGGCGAGCGCCTCGCCCTTGTTCGCCGCCTTGGCGTACCATCTCGCGGCCTGCTCGTAGGACTGCTCGACGCCAAGCCCGAGCTCGTACATCTGGCCGACGTTGTCCTGGGCCACCTCCCTCCCCTGCTTGGCAGCCTTGAGGTACCATCCGAACGCCTCCTCGTCCGACCTCTCCACCCCCAGCCCCTGGCTGTATAGATGGGCGAGGTTCGTCTGGGCGTAGGCGTTCCCGTTCTCCGCGCCTCTCCTGTACCACATCGCGGCCTTCTCGAGGGACTTCTCGACGCCCCTTCCGACCCCGTAGCAGTATCCGGCGTCGTTCTGCGCCTCCGGATCGCCCTGCTCCGCCGCCTTGAGGGTCCATTCGAAATCCTTGGCCGAAGACTGCCTCACGCCTGTCCCGGTGTGGTACATCCACGCTATCTCCTTGGAGGCCTCCGCGACCCCCAGGTCGGAAGCCCTGCCGAGCAGCCTCAAGGCCTTCTCCCCGGATGCCGGAACTGCCGTCCCCAGCATGTGCCAGACCCCGACCCTGTAGAAGGCGAGCGGGTGGTCCTGCGACATCGCCTTCTCGTACCACGCGAGGGCCTCGCCGTCGCACCGGTCTATGCCCAGCCCGTACTGGAGGGCGTACCCGATTGCGTACTGGGCGTCGGGGTCCCCTCCTTCGGCCGCGGCCTCGAGGGCGGATATGAGCCCGGCGTCCGTCCCGTGCTCGCGCGCCAGGCCCTCGACCATGGACAGGACCCTGGCGTAAGGCCCCCCTTTGTCCCGGTCGTACTCCAGCCATCTGACGAGCTCCGGCATGCCGCTGTCCTCTCCCATGCCCCGGCATGAGCGTGCGCGTATTTCACTGTGCCACGGGCGTTTCGTACCATGAGGGCACGGAGGATGCCGGCTGACCGCTACACGAAACGTTATTTATAATCAGAATATAGGCGAGGGCATGAAGACCTACCTCATAGAGGACAACGGCGAATCCGTCATCATCGGGTTCAAGGAGGCCAACCTGACCCTCATCACGCCCATCATGAAGGCGCTCTACGACGACGAGAACGTGGAGATGGTAAGGTACGTCGACAAGCACCCTGAGCTCGACGACAGGACCCTCTACGTCCAGGTCAAGAAGGGATCCGCGCTCGACGCGATCAAGAAGGCGTCCAAGGCCGTCGCCGACTACTACGGGCTCTGAGCCTCATGGGATACAGGAAGTGCCTCACCGCCGAAGCCGACATCGGCATGCGCAACTACCTGTGCGAGGCCGACGGCACCGGCGGGCATCTGAAGACGGAGCCCGAGGACTTCGTCGTCAGGGAGATCTCTGACCCTCCCAGGGCCAAGGAGAACGGGGACTACACCATCGCGACCGTCTCCTCCCGCAACTGGGAGACCAACAGGCTGGTCAGGATGCTCTCCCGCAGCCTCGGGATATCCAGGGAGAGGATAGGGTTCGCGGGGACCAAGGACAAGAGGGCGGTCACCACCCAGCTGATGTCCTTCTACGGCAGCCCGGACCTGGGCAAGGTGGACCTGAAGGACGTGTCCGTCAGCGGGGCCTACAGGGGCGCCAGGGGCATACAGATAGGCGACCTCATCGGGAACTCGTTCGAGGTCACCGTCAGGGACTGCTCCGTCCCCATGGGCGAGGCGGAAGGCATAATCGCGTCCGACGTGGCCGACATAAAGAAGGCCGGAGGGTTCCCCAACTACTTCGGCGTCCAGAGGTTCGGGGTCGTCAGGCCGGTCACCCACCTCGTGGGGGAGAGGATCGTCCGCGGGGACTTCGAGGGAGCGGTCAGGACGTACATATCGTACTCCACCCCGGAGGAGGAGCCGGAGCTCAGGGAGAAGAGGAGGGAGCTCGAGGGGAGGGACGACTGGAAGGACATGCTTCCCGGGATCCCGGAGAGCATGTCGTACGAGAAGATGATGATAGGCGCCCTTGCGGACGGCGGGAGCTGGACCGACGCCATAGAGTCGCTGCCCACCAACCTCCAGATGATGTTCGTCCATGCGTACCAGTCGTACCTCTTCAACGAGATGCTGAGCATGAGGATGGACGCGGGGCTTCCGCTGAACATGCCGGTCGAGGGCGACATGGTGATCCCCCTGGACCAGAACGGGAACCCGGAGCACGAGAACCCCATACTGACGACCTCCAGGAACATAGACCTGGTCGCCAGGCAGGTCCGCGCCAAGAGGGCGTTCGTCACCATCGCCCTGTTCGGGACCGACAGCGTCCTGGCGGAGGGGGAGATGGGCGAGATCGAGAGGAAGGTCGTAGAGGAGCAGAGGCTGTCCCAGGAGGACTTCAACATCCCCGAGCTCCAGAGGTGCAGCTCGAAAGGCATCCGGAGGGAGGTCCTGTGCCCGCTGAAGGACCTGAAGAGCTCGGTCGGAGAGGACAGCTACACCCTTTCGTTCTCCCTGCCCAAGGGCAACTACGCGACCTGCCTGCTCAGAGAGTTCATGAAGTCCGAGATGAGGGACTACTGACCCGGGGGTCCGGATTCGCGCCTGAGATGCCTCGGCCATCGTTCCCGACGAGAATCCTAGCAAAAAACTTGGATGCAAAATAATCCCAGCAAAAAACTCGGAATGTCCTTGTTTTAAATATATGGGCTCGAGAACGTGCATTGGAAGCGCAAATACTGTATCATCTGACGTTGCTGTTCGGGCGCAGAGAGCCCCCGCCCCTGCGACGAGGCCGTCGGCTGGACCTGAGGTTCTCGAGGGCTTCGGGAGCTGCTTCCACGACCATGCGCATCTTCTCGCAGGAGCCCATCCCCTGGCATCCTCCGCAGGTCTCCAGACCCTTGCCCATGGCGCACTGCCTTATCTGGCACAGGGACTCGCAGTACGGCGTCTTCGCCCCGTCCATGCGGCAACCTTCGCAGTTTATCATGTCCGGAGTGATCTCGACGCCGTTCATCTCGGACCATTTCCTGGCTATCTCCCGGCGGAGCCCGTCGTCGTCGTTCTTCGTAGCGATGTAAGCCTCGCAGGTCTCGCAGTCCAGTCCACAATATGCGATGAATCTGTTCATCCAAGTCCCTCTGCGACGATGCATGGGGGAGCGGGTTGTTCAATGTTCGCACGATCCCTGCCCGACCGCATGCGCCCCGACGGCCTCGGTCTTAATTATTTATCGCAAAACGACATATACCCGCCAGTCGTGCTGCCTTCCGTCGCGATGCCGTATGTCCTTCGAATCGTTCATTGATGCGGTCTGGGAGTTCGACGACTACCTCTGGTACATCCCGTTCGCCCTCATCATCTGCCTCGGAATCTACTCGACTGTCAAGCTGAGGGGGATACAGTTCGCCCGCTTGGCGGAGATGTGCAGGATAACGTTCTCCAGGGAGAAGACCGGGAAGGACAAGGTGTCCCCGTTCCAGGTGTTCTGCATGAGCATGGGGAACCGCATCGGCGTGGGGAACATCGCAGGGCCGGTCACCGCCATCCTGATGGGAGGCCCCGGGGCCATCTTCTGGATGTGGGTGTTCGCCACCTTGGGAGGGGCCACCAGCTTCGTGGAGACCACGGTCGGGCAGATCTTCAAGAGCCGCGACGGCGAGGGAGGATTCATCGGAGGCCCCGCGTACAACGTGTTCAACGGCATAGGGTCCAAGAGGATGGGCGTCCTCCTGGCAGGCCTGATGATCGCGGTGTACATCGGAGGCTACGTCCTCTCCGAGATATCCACCATATCCACCTCGTTCACAGGGGCGTACGACTTCGAGCACAACAGCTTCGTCATAGCGTTCTTCCTGCTGGCGATAGCCGTCCTAGTGGTCACGGGCGGGTTCAAGCGCGTAGCGAGGGCCTCCGCCGTGATCGTCCCCGCGATGGCGGCCCTCTGGATAGTGCTGTGCGTCGCCGTGATGTGCATCAACATCGGCGGGATGCCCAACGCGGTTTCGTCGATATTCACCTGCGCGTTCAGCGTCCCGGCCACCGTGGGAGGAGGCGTCGGGGCCATGCTCACGATAGCCATGAGGAGGGGGATCTGGTCCAACGAGGCCGGAGAAGGGACCATCACCAACATCTCCTCGTCCGCGGACGTCCCCCATCCTGTGAAGCAGGGGCTGTCGCAGTCCCTCGGGGTCCTGTTCGACACCCTGATAAGCACCATGACCGCCCTTGTCATCCTGAGCGCGTTCTCCGACTACGACGCCATCGCGGCCACCGGCATCGTGGACTCGATGCATCTGCTGGAGCACGTCATGGGCGATGCCATCGGAGGCGTCGCGCCCAGCCTGGTGTTCGTCTTCATGTTCCTGTTCGCCATAACCAGCTTCATGGGCGACTACGTGATCGGGGAGAACAACCTGAAGCTCATCACCAAGGACGGCAAGGCCAGGACGGGTCTTATCGCGATCACCCTCGCCGTCGTCTTCCTGGCCGCCTACTTCGGCACCGACGGGCTGTACGCGATCATGGACGTGCTGCTCGCGATATGCGGAGTGGTCAACTGCTTCGTGATGTTCAAGCTCGGGAGGTACGCCCTCGAGGCGTATGCGGACTACCGCAGGCAGAAGGAAGCGGGCGTGGAGGACCCCGTGTTCCGCAAGAGCTGCCTCTCGGACTCGACCGGAGTGACGTCCTGGGAAGACTGAATACCATAGCAGGACCCCTTTTCGCTAGGGTTTATAGCCACGCTTCCCTTATCGGTAGCCATGGCCAGCGTCAGGATAAACGGAGAGGACGTCACGATCGGGGACGAAACCGTCTCATCGTACCTCTCCTCGCACGGGTACGACCTTTCCAGGACCGCCGTCCTCCTGAACGGGAAGGTAGTCCCTCGCTCGAGCATCGGATCAGCGCGCATCGAGGACGGGGACGTCTTGGAAGTCGTGAGCTTCGTGGGAGGAGGATGAACCCGATCGACTGAATTCCAAGGAAAGGAATGAAATACCCCTAGGGATGCTTAGAAATCATGGTCGGCTACCCCGTAGGAATAAGCAGCTTCGAAAAGCTGGTCGACAAAGGCTATCCCTTCGTGGACAAATCCATGATCATAGCCGACCTGATAGACAGCGGAAGAGAGGTTACCCTTTACACCAGGCCGAGAAGGTTCGGGAAAAGCCTGAACCTCAGCATGATAGAATGCTTCTTCGACATCTCTCGCAGAGGAAAAAAGGACCTCTTCGAGGGACTGAGGATTGAGCGCTCCGACAGATACGACCTCTGCTACAAGAAAGAGCAGTGCGCACACCCTGTGATCCGCCTGTCCTTCGCCGACATAGACGTCAGCACCGTAGAATCGTTGGAGAGCAGCATGCGCAACCTCGTCTCTATGGTTGCTGAAAAGGTTCGCAAGCAGATCCTGCCGCTGAACACGGACGAACTGGACCTCGAAAGGATAGAGAGGTACTCCAGAAAGGACATAGAAAGGGAAGAGATGATCTCGTCGATGCACGAGCTGTGCAGGATACTCTCCGAGACCTTCGGATCCAGAACGATAGTCCTCATCGACGAGTACGACCGCCCGTTCCAAGCAGGAATACGCATGGATCATTCGGACCCGCGCAAGACCCTGCTGAGCTCCTTCATGACCAAGACGCTGAAGGACAACGACCACCTGGAATTCGGCGTCATGACCGGAATAATACGGCTATCGAACGCCGGTATCCTCAGCGGATTGAACAACATCTTCGTATCGGACATATTCTCCCATTCCGGACAGGAGTTCTTCGGGATCACAGAGGATGAAGCGATAAACCTCTTGGGAAGCGATTCCGAAAAAGACCTGGAGACCCTGAAAGAATGGTATGACGGCTACAGGTTCGGAGACGCGAACGTGTTCAATCCGTGGAGCATCATGTGCTTCCTCGACAACGGACGCCGGCCTGAACCCTACTGGGACGCGGACTCCCAGAACTACGCGTTCGACAGGCAGTTCATGTCCGCCCCCGGCAGCGTTACAGACAAGATATCGAAGCTCTTCGACGGAAAGGACGAGAGCGTCGTGTACGCTATCGACCGTACCATGGACTATGAGTCCGGACCGTTCGCTGAGGATCGCCAGAAGATTTTCTACACGTTCTTAGCCATGACGGGATACCTGAAGGCGATCCCTCTGTCCATGGAAGGCGGTAGTCCTCTATGCAGGCTTTCCGTGCCGAACAAGGAGGTGAAGTTCCGCTACAGCGACCTCATTGCCAGAACCAGGCTGTCACATGCGTCGGCATTCGTAGAGCGCGTCTTGCAAAGAGACGAGGCAGGAGCCTCGGTCGAGATCGAAAAGATATTCCACGGGCTCAGCTACGACGACGGGCTGGATCACGACACGCTCAAAAGAATGCTGACGATGCACCTGGGCTCGCTGGGATACGACGCGACGGACGAGCAGAGGCGCATGTTCGGAGACATCGACATCCTGCTGTCTCTGAGGAACGGCATGCAGGCGGTGATCGAGCTGAAGACCAGCAAAAAGACATCGGCCAGACCGGATGCGCTGGCTATAGAAGCCGTCGACGACGTCAGAAGGAAAGGCATTGCCCGGAATCCCTACGGAACCGCTGTAATGACCATAGGCTTGGGCGTCTGCCCGTCAGGCTTTTCAGCGAAGATAGAGCGAGTGGCCGCTCGCTACAGCCATGAACGAACCTATCATATCCAGGGACGGCATGGAAGCCGCATCTGGCCCTGGCCATCAGAATCGAAATGGCCCCCGACCAGGCTCACGCATAACGATCTACTTCAGGAATAGCAAAAACAGCGATGCTGGCCTTTCCAAAGAGGAATGAACATGTCTGACGATCTCGTAATAGGAAAGAAGCGCTTCAAATCAAGGTTCATACTAGGCTCGGGGAAGTTCTCCCTCGAGATGACCGACAAGGTCATCCGCAACGGCGGGGTGGAGATAGCGACCCTAGCCGTCCGCAGGGTGAACAAAGGAGGCCAGGAGAACGTCCTCGACTACATGCCGGAGGGCGTCACCCTCCTTCCGAACACCTCCGGGGCCAGGAACGCGGAGGAGGCCCTCACGATCGCGCAGCTGGCCAGGGAGCTGGGGTGCGGGGACATGATCAAGATAGAGATAGTCCGCGACACCAGGTACCTCCTCCCGGACAACGCCGAGACGATAAAGGCCGTCAAGCTCCTCTCTGACGACGGCTTCACGGCCCTGCCATACATGATGCCCGACCTCACCGCCGCCAGGGACATGGCCAGCGCCGGAGCGGCCGCTATAATGCCTCTGGGAGCGCCCATTGGCAGCAACAGGGGCCTCCTGACCAGGGACTTCATCAGGATGATGGTGGAGGAGATCGACCTCCCCATAATAGTCGACGCCGGGATCGGGCGCCCCTCGCAGGCCTGCGAAGCCATGGAGATGGGCTGCGGGGCGGTCATGGCCAACACGGCCATAGCCACGGCGTCCGACGTCCCGGCGATGGCCACGGCCTTCAGGATGGCCATAGAGGCGGGCAGGCTGGCTTACCTCTCGGGGCCTGGAAGGGTCCTGGAGGACAGGGGGGAGGCCTCGTCGCCCCTCACAGGGTTCCTGGGTGAGCGAGATGGCGTTCAGGGCGCCGACGGACGCCTGCGACTACATGCCGCACATGGAGAACATAGGTACTGAGATACTGGAGAAGGTCCTGGAAGCCGACAGGGGATACGACCCGGGATCCTTCTCGGAGGCGGACGTCAGGAGGGCGCTGTCCAAGGACCGGCTTGACCCCTATGACTTCGGCGCCCTGCTCTCGCCGGCGGCGGCCCCGCTCATGGAAGAGGTCGCCAGGAAGGCGAGGCAGGCCACCAGGGACCACTTCGGCAACGCCGTGACCATGTTCACGCCCATCTACACCTCGAACTACTGCGAGAACCGCTGCCGGTACTGCGGATTCAACCGCGACAACGACATCAGAAGAGCCCGCCTCACCGAGGAGGAGGTCGAGAGGGAGATGGACAGCATAGCCTCCACCGGCCTCACCGACATACTGATACTCACGGGAGAGTCCCGCAGGCATTCCGACCTGGAATACATCGGCATGTGCGTGAGGAAGGCGGCGGAGCGCTTCTCCAGCATAGGCATGGAGGTCTATCCGGTTAATTCGGACGAGTACCGGTACCTCCACGAGTGCGGCGCGGACTACGTGACCGTCTTCCAGGAGACATACGACCCTCTGACCTACGCCAGCTTCCACCCGGGAGGCCCCAAGAGGGTCATGTCCTACAGATTCAACGCCCAGGAGAGGGCGATACTGGGAGGGATGAGGGGGGTCGGCTTCGCGGCGCTCCTCGGGCTGAGGGACGACTGGAGAAAAGATGCGTTCTGCTGCGGGATGCATGCGTACCTCCTGCAGAGGAAGTACCCCCATGCGGAGATAGCGTTCTCCCTTCCCAGGCTCAGGCCCACGAGCGCCCATCGCGAGGACGACGTCAAGGTCTCGGAGAAGGACCTGCTGCAGGTCGCCATGGCCTACAGGCTCTTCATGCCGTTCGCCTCGGAGACCATCTCCACCCGCGAGCTCCCCAGGTTCAGGGACGGCATAGTCGGCATATGCGCCACCAAGATCTCGGCCGGGTCCTCGGTGGAGATCGGGGGCCACAGCGACGTGGAGGACAAGGGCGACGGCCAGTTCAGGCTCTCGGACACCAGGAGCGTGGAGGAGGTCAGGGAAGCCCTCGTACGGCAGGGGCTGCAGCCGGTCTTCAACGACTACGTGAGGTCCGACCGATGGACATCGTGTCCGTGACCGACCGCAGGAGATGCGTCCGCCCTCTCGAGGAGCAGGTGGAGCTCGTCTGCGAGGCGGGGGCGGACATGGTCGTCCTCAGGGAGAAGGACCTATCGGAAGGAGAATACAGGGCGCTGGCCGCATCCGTTGCGAGGATCTGCCGCTCCTTCGGGACCGAGTTCTGCGTCAATCTGCATGCGCCGGTGGCGGAGGAGATGGGCTCCGCGCTGTGGCTTCCCTTCGACGCCTTCGTCCGTGCCGGGAGGCCTCGGGTCAGGAGGCTGGGCGTCTCCGTCCACTCGTTCGAGGAGGGCGTCGAGGCCGCTGGAGGAGGGGCCGACTTCGTCGTGTACGGGAACGTGTTCGAGACCTCCTGCAAGCCGGGGAAGGCCGCCAGAGGCCTGGACGACGTCAGGAGGCTGTCCGAGGCCCTGGACGCGCCTGTCTACGCCATAGGCGGGATAAACCCAGGCAACATAGGGGAGGTCGCTGCCAGCGGGGCCCAGGGGGCATGTCTCATGTCCGGCCTCATGGCGTCGGAATCGCCGTCGAAGGTCGTGTCGGCCTGCAGATCAGCCTCCCAGACCTTAGAACGAAAAAGATAGGATTAAATATAAAATCGACAGTGGGGACGTTCGAGGCAGCTGTGATCTAGCTGGTTAGGATCTGAGCCTTCCAAGCTCATTGCCCGGGTTCGAATCCCGGCGGCTGCACTCATCTTTCTTGATTCCCTCATCTGGAGCGGCATTTCCATGCGGCGGCTGATGCTCAGAAGCGTGATGCCTTGATTCGGACAGGGAATTGCCATGGAATACGACCTGATGCACAAGGACACGAGAGTCCTCCAGATGAGCCTGGACGAAGAGAGCGGCCTGATCGGATCCATCGAACGCGTGTACTCCATCGAGCATCTCCCCGTCGGGACGTTCCAGGACGGCCTGATGAACGGCAACGACCTCAGGAAGTGGTGGGCCAGAAGATCCATTCCAGCCAGCCGCAGCGGCATCGGGGATGTGCTATACAGCCTGGACATCCCATGCGCCACGGCGCTTCTACCCGGCTGCGTGGGCCTCAGCCTGTCCGACCAGTATTGGATCAGGGCATCGGGGACAGAAGCGCATTGGAAGGACGTGAACTTCTTCGACAACGGGTTCTCGGAGGACCTCGGCGACCTGATGTTCGGGAAAACCGTCGAAAGCGACATGGACCTGAACACGCCGGACAGCACCACGGACGGGGTCCTGAAGAAAAGATGGAAGATAATCGGCGGGAAGAGGTTCCTGATCAAAGCGGGAGCAGGGACGGCCATGCAGGAGCCGTTCAACGAGGCTGTGGCGTCCCTCTTGATGGACATCCTGGATGTGCCTCATGTCCCCTACAGCGTCGTCTGGTCGGACGGCCGCCCGTACAGCGTCTGCCCCGACTTCGTAGACAGGAGCACCGAGCTGGTATCCGCCTACAGCTTCATGAACAGCTATTCGAGAAGGACGGACGCGCCATACGACCGCTACGTGGACGGGTGCCGTGGTCTCGGGATAGACGTCGTTCCCGCCCTGGACCGCATGATGGCTGTCGACTTCCTGATGGCCAACGGCGACCGGCATCTGAACAACTTCGGGCTCATTCGCGATGCGGACACGCTGGAGCTCCTGGGCCCGGCGCCCATCTACGACAGCGGCTCGTCCTTCGGGCACGACCTCCTCACGAAGGAGATCCCGTCCAAGATGGGCGAATCCTGCAAGCCGTTCAAGAATACCTTCCCGGAGCAGATGGGGCTCGTGTCCGACTTCGGATGGATCGACTTCGACGCCCTTCGCGACGCCCTCCCAGGCATCAAGGCGATCCTCTCGGCGGAAGGGTTCCTGGACGCCGCCCGCGTTGAGGCCCTGACACACCTGATGGATAGCCGCATCTCCGCCTTGGAGCGCATAGCTGGCGGAACGGCCCGCTGATGCAATGATCCTCATGGTCGTCGAAGCCTACAGGCCTAGCAGATCGGCCTTGGAACGGTAATATACCACTCTGGCCATACCTCCCCTCGTTTCGGATTCTATTTCGAGGTGCTACAGATGGATGGGGACAAACGGAGGAACCTGAAGATCGTCAGCGACGCCATGATGGTCCTGCAGGAACCCCTCCAGGACTACGTCATATCCGAGCTGAAGTTCATGTTCGGGGACGAATGGTGGACGAAGGGAGTCGTCGGGAGCAGGACGGCGTACCTCCCGGTGGACTTGCCTCTCAGCGAGGTGGACGAGGAGGCCGCCCGGCAGTACCTCGACTCCTCAGGATGCCTCAGCCTGGTCCGCAAGCACAGGCTGGTGCAGGGGACGACGTCCTCCGACGAGGACTCCCTGAAGAAGGTGAGCGACCTCAAGGACGTCATGCTCAGCGTCAGCAAGAAGGACTACGGCCTGCGCCAGTCCCAGGAAGCCGTCAGATGCATGATGGCCGTGGACGACCTGATGCTCCTCGACTGCCACGACAGGCTCCAGTCCCTGTACGACAGGCTGGCGGCCGACGACGGGCCGAAGACTCCCAAGAGCCCTCCCAGGCAGATCATCCTGGGCGGAGGGAGCGCCCCCGCCCCGTCCGAAGCCCCCAGCGGCCAGGTCCTCAAGACCATGGCGTTCCACGCGTGCGAGGGCATGCTCGACAACCTGGCGATGAAGCAGGCCGGGAACTCCCAGGTGTCCAGGTTCGTCTCGGACGTCGTCGCCTGCGTCTCCAGGAACGGCGGATTCAAGCTGAAGCTGGACAAGGACCTGTTCGTGGACGACTCGCTCTGCCTGATTATAGACGGAAAGGAGTACGGGGCCACGAGAGCGTCCTTCGAAGGGTACGACAGGATGTCGAAGACCATCATGCTCTACTGCAGGGACAAGGAGCTGGCGGACGCCGTCATGTCCCATGGCTACATGCAGGTGTTCTCGGACATGAAGTGGCTCGTGGGGAAGACCCAGTCCTTCTTCGACTCCTACGGCAACAGCATCTCCTACCCGCCCGACCCCAAGATCTACGCCGCCGGGACCATGCTGACGTCCATAAACATGAACCACTCCAGCGAGCAGATGGACGCCGTCTCCATGTCGCTGTCCAAGCCTCTGTCCTACGTCTGGGGCGTCCCGGGATCGGGAAAGACCCAGGCCGTCCTGGCCAAGGCGATCTACGAATGCGTCAAGAGGAGCGAGAGGGTGGCCGTCATAGCGCCCACCAACAACGCCCTGGAGCAGGTCATCAGAGGGCTGATCAAGGCGTTCAACAACGAGTTGGCTGACGTGAAGACCCTGGATCCCGCTAAAGACATCATGCGCATAGGCACCCCTACGGCCGAGTTCATGACCGACTATCCGAGCGTGTGCGAGCCCAGAGGCCTGCAGACGCAGCTGGAGAGGAAGGTCCAGTCCCTGAACCGCTTCCTCTGCATAAGGTCGGAGAGGAGGTACGAGTCCCTCAAGAAGGGCTGCAAGGAGGCCGTCAGGCTGGCGAGGGGCGCGAGGAACGACGAAAAGGGAAGGATGGAGGTGTACATGTCCATGAAGCCCCTGCTCGACGCCATGTCCGAGGACCCGCGCTACAGCGTCAACGCGAAGGCCACCACCCTATGGAACGCGATCCCCAACGCGGAGAGGATATACCGCCTGATCTACGACCGGGACAGGTCGCAGTTCTTCGACGAGGAGACGGTCGCGATGGACGACGCCTTCCTGGACGAGACGATAGATAAGCTCCGGGCGGAGATAGACAGCATCAGGAGGAGGAACCCCAACACGGACATCAACTCGGTGAAGATCGTCGCCATGACCCTGTCCAAGTTCATCGTCTCCTACGGGCCGTACGCCATGAACGGCAGGGCCGCCCTGGAGGTGGACCGCGTGTTCGTGGACGAGGCCGGATACTGCAACGACCTGCAGATGCTCAGCCTGTTCACGCTGAACGCCCCGATAACCATGCTGGGGGACCACATGCAGCTCCCTCCGGTGTGCGAGATAGACCGCAGGGACCTGCTGGCAGGGATAGACGAGGGCAAGGAGCACAGGTACGACTTCCTCTGGGACCTCTCCGCCCTGTACGTAGACCACTTCTTCGACAAGAGCTCCGGCCGCCTGGCGCAGATGTACCGCGACTCCGAGGACCCGGACTTCCCGTACACTTCCCGCAGGGAGCTCACCATGACGTACAGGTTCGGCCCTAACCTCGCCAAGACCCTGGGGAAGCACGTCTACGGCCTGGACATAGGCAGCAGGTCCCCCGACCCGCTGGACATAGAGGTCGTGGACGCCGTCCTGGACAGGTTCCCGGTGAAACGCGGGGAGGTGAGGAGGGAGAACGCCAGCGAGGCCGACGCCGTATCCAGGTACCTGAAGGACAACAGCCTGTCGGCGGACGACAGCTTCGTGATCCTGGCGCCGTACAAGGACCAGGTTAAGTGCATCAAGAAATAGTGCCCCGGATACGAGGAGAAGGTGCTGACCATACACAAGTCGCAGGGGAGGGAATGGGACACCGTCATCATCTCCGTATGCGACTGCAGGGCCAACCCCGAGGAGAAGAAGCCCAGGTTCACCAGCACCCTGTTCGAGGAGGACGGCGCCACCCCCGGGATAAAGGTGATCAACACCGCCATATCCAGGGCCAAGAGGAAGCTGGTCCTGGTCTGCGACGTAGGATACTGGAAGAGCCTCGACGGGGAGCTCATCCGCGACCTGATAACGGGGCGACGGCAGGACGCCGCCCGGGAATCCTGGGCCTTGCCATCCAATCAATATATAAGCTGAACACGATTCACGGATTCGAAAACCGAAAAGTTGTCTGTGTCAGTCGCAGGCAGTGATTCAGATCTGTGATACGTATGATCTCTAACTTCATCGAAATCGGAATATCGGAAGACATCGCGAAGGCCATGGACGACATGGGCTGGACCGAGCCTACCCCGATCCAGATCCAGTCCATCCCCGTGGGGCTGGAGAGGATAGACATGTTCGCCCAGGCGCAGACCGGCACAGGGAAGACCGGCGCCTACGGGACCATAATCATCGGGACCATCCCCTCCGGGACCGTCACCCCGTCCGCCATCGTACTCGTGCCCACCAGGGAGCTGGCCAACCAGGTCTCCGGCGAGCTCACCAAGCTGTCGAAGTACACCGGCCACGTCTGCATCCCCATATACGGGGGAGCCAGCATAGAGAAGCAGCTGGCGAAGCTCAAGAGCGGGTGCGACATCGTCGTGGGGACCCCCGGACGCGTCAGGGACATGGTCACCAGGAAGGCCCTGAACCTGTCCGACATCAAGACCCTGGTCCTGGACGAGGCCGACAGGATGCTGGACATGGGGTTCATCGAGGACATCGAGTTCATCCTCAAGGCCATGCCCAAGCAGAGGCACACGATGCTGTTCTCCGCCACCATGCAGGAGAACGTCAAGCAGCTGGCCTTCGACTACATGGTCAACCCCAAGGAGATCTCCGTTTCCCAGGACGAGGTCATCCTGGACCTCACCAAGCAGTACTACATCTCCGTCGGGAGGAGGAACAAGTCCTGGGCCCTCTGCAGGATCCTGGACATAGACCAGCCCAAGGCGATCATATTCTGCCAGACCAAGAAGATGGTGGACGTGCTGGACGAGAGGCTGTCCGACCTGGACTACCACGTCGTGGCCATCCATGGGGACATGCCCCAGTCCAAGAGGGAGAAGGTAATCAGGGACTTCAAGGAGGGACGCACCGACATCCTCATAGCCACCGACGTCGCGGCCAGAGGGCTGGACATAGACGACATCAGCTACGTCATCAACTACGACATGCCCGACGACATCGACACCTACATACACCGCATCGGTAGGACCGGAAGGGCGGGCCACGAAGGCACGGCGGTCTCGTTCGTGACCTCGGAGGAGGAGCACCTGGTGAAGGAGTTCCAGATGCGCATAGGCATCGACATCGAGAAGAGGAGCGTCCCCGAGGCGGAGCCAGGGCAGAGGGACACCATCAAGAGGGTCGTCGACTACGACCAGATCTCCGACGTCTTCGGCATGTGCAGGTTCGAGGTCAACCTCGGGAAGAGGGACGGCTTCGGGAAGGTCGCGCTCGCCGACTTCATCATACGCAACGCCAGGGTCAGGGACGTGTCCATCGGGAAGATCGAGATCGGACGCGACTCCTCCATCGTCGAGGTCCACAAGGACTTCGGCAACAGGATGACCATGGACCTCACCAAGTCCAGATACGACGGCAAGAAGATCACCGTACGCGTGATCCAGGACTGAGCCGGATGAACCCCCAGGTGCCGAACGCGCTGTCGATATCGAGGATCGCGGGGGCGTTCGCCCTGGTCCTGACCGGAGGGCTCAACGAGTGGTTCCTCGCGATATTCACGCTGTGCGCCGTCACGGACTTCCTGGACGGGTACATCGCCCGGAAGCACGGCCTGTGCTCCGATGAAGGGGAGGTCATAGACAGCATAGCGGACTTCGCCGTCGTCCTGGCCATGCTGCTGGTCCTGATCCCCTCCCTTCCCTGGGACCCGTGGATGATCCAGCTCATAGCGCTGATAGCGGCCGTCCGCGGCATATCCCTCTGCGTGGGCACCATAAGGTTCGGCAGGATGGCCCTGCTCCACACCTTCCTGAACAAGGCCGCGGGATTCCTCCTGCGCCTGTCCCCCTTCTTCATCATGTTCTGCGACCTCGGCGCCGTGGTGGCGGTCGTATGCGCCGTATCCCTGGCCGGAGCGGTCGAAGACCTGGCCATAAACCTGCGCGCCGACAGCCTGGACCGCAACGTCCGCTCGTTCCTGGACCTGAACCCTCGCAATAGGATGAAATACAGAGGCGCTGATGAGCGGCCATGACAATCCTTCTCACCAGATGCCCCAAGTGCGGCGAGAACTTCATGATGGCGGACACGGAGGAGCTGGAAGGCACTTGCATCCTCTGCAGCTGCATCAAGCCCTTCACGAAGGAGGAGATGAGCGATGCCGAGACCCGTCGCGACAAGCTCTCCGAGGAGTACATCCCCCGCATGCAGGAAGCCTACGAGAAGAAGGATACGGCAACCATGTCCGCCCTCGCCGAGGAGGCCGCCTCCAAGGGGGTCACCTCGTGGTACGCCTGGTTCTTCATCGGCTGGTGCCACATGTACGAAGGACATATAAGCAGGGCTTTCGACGACTTCGAGCTGGCGGTGTCCTTCCTGGACGAGGAGAGCTTCGACGAGTTCTACGACCTCGTGGCCGACACCTGCATCGAGTCCCTGGCCTCCTCCCACGAGAAGGAAGACGGATGGAGCGGGGACTGCATGTCGCTGTTCGGGTTCTCCGACACCCTCACCGACCGCTTCGGAGAGCTTATGGAGTGCGGGTTCGAGGAGGACCTCATCACCAGGATGGGGTACATGGACGCAGAGGTGTCGGAAGAGCCGTCCTGCTGCTTCCTGGCCTACGAGACCTTGAACATCGCGGTGCGCTATTCCCACTACAACCTCTACATGCCGGACCATCTGCCGATCCTCAGCGCCGCTTCCTGGACCGTGGAAGCCATGGGCCGCAGGGCGCAGGAGATCGGGGCTTCGAAGAACACCATGGCCATGTTCCCGCTGATGAAGGAGTTCCTGGACAGGCTGCTGAAGATCGAGTCGGACATATACGGCGACTTCGGCGAGGAGAAGCTGGACGCCCTCTGCGACCTATGGGCCTCGATGGAGAAGGACGAGCACGAGGAGCACTTGACCCGCGCGTACAGTTCCTTCGCCTCCTACATGGTCTCTGCCGGCCGCAACAAGGGCCAGAAGAAGAAGATGGACGCCGCCCTCCTGGACTACGACAGGTCCATCAGGAAGTCGCTGGAGGGCCTGCCTCTCGACGAGGAGCAGGACGAGGAGGGATCGGACGAGTACGACTTCGACGACGTCGAATGCCCGCTGTGCGGGAAGCGCGTCCCCGCCGGCCCGGGCGGCATCGTAGAATGCGAGTGCGGGTTCAGGCATAGGAACGTCACCAGGAGGATCTTGGATCTGCCCGAGGACGAGGATGCGCTGGTCGCCATGGCGGAAGAGGCCTTCGACGGCGGCGACGCGGAGCTCCTGAACAACCTGGGCAACCGCATACTGGACCAGGGGGACCATCCCATGGGGTACCTGGCCATAGCCCGCTCGCTGATCCTGGACGGTATGCTCGCGGAGAGCCTGGACGCCCTCTGCAGGAAATCGACGAAGCTTTCCGGAAAGGACGGCAGGATGTTCTACGACCGCGCCCTGGACATGGTCGTGGAAGGCATCGCGAACGCATCGAAGAACGAGGACCTGCTCTCCTCCATATTCCTCATCCCGCTCGTGAGCAGCCTGGAGCGCTTGGAAGGCAGGAGCTTCCTCCTCGACCTGATGGACAGGATCCTCGGGCTCGGGAGCGCCAAGACGCTGGTCAGCGACATGATCGTGCCGCTCTCCCTGTTCCGGCTGATGGCGATCAACATGGGGATGAACACGTCGCTGGAGTCTTGGAAGAGCCTGTGCGACAGATGCGCCCGGTTCCTGGAGACGGCGCTGGCCAGGATCGACGGCGTTCCCGAGGACGAGGACTCCGGGCAGTGCTCCGAGAACATCAGGAAGAGCATGGACGTGATAGGCTACATGCAGAAGCGGATCGAGCAGAGCATCAGCCGCGCAGACCCCGCATCCCTGGAGGGCCTCGAGAAGAGGTGGAGGTGCGGCGATGTCCACGACATACTCTCCGACCTGATGCTGAAGACGATCTGGCACGACACGAAATACGACCCCGGCTCCGACGAGGTCCGTGACGCGAGGGACGCGGTCGACGCCGCTCTGCTCGCATACATGGAAGGGCCGTCGAAGTGAGACGTTCGGGTTGACGTACCTTCCGTGCCCTATGGTCGCCCTGCCGTACTGTATGGCGAACATGGGGCATCTATGGAGGCAGGCCAGGCACATGGCGCATCTCTTCTCGACGATGACCGGCCTCCTGTTCTCCATCTTTATCACCCTCGCGGGGCAGATGGTCCTGCACTCCCCACACCCGTCGCACATGCTGGTGACCCAGAACATCTTGGTCTTCTGAAGCCCGTAGATGGAGTACTGGGGCTTCGCCATGAGCGCGGAGGTGGCGTCCGGCATCCTGCAGGAGCGCCTCGCCCTCACCCCCTCCAAGACGTCTTCCACCATGGGGACGGACTCTTCGAGGACCTTGCCCACCTTGGCCTTGTCCGAGAGGTCGTGGATCGGGGTCCACGTGTGGGGCATCACGACGCGGAACATCCCGTCGATGCGGATCCCCTTGGCGGAAAGGACCTTCTCCGCCATGCCTCCGGCGTTCCCGGGGGACAGCCCGCAGGTGACCGCCAGGAACACGTACGTCCCGGGATCCATAGCGATGTCGGCCTTCTCCAAGAAGTCGAGGACTATAGTGGGAAGCCCGGAGAAGTACACCGGGAACACGAACCCCAGGGGCTCCCCCGAAGGGACCTGGAAGCGCCTGTCGCCGTCCCTGAGGCACCTGTCCATCCTGACAACGGAGCCTCCGCCGGCCTCGGAGAGCCTCTGGGCCAGGTAGAGCGAGTTCCCGGTGGCGGAGAAGCAGAACAGCATGATAGCGGAAGGAACCGGCCGGAGCCGGCTCCGGTTTCAGACCTCGATGAGGATGAGGATGCCGCCGACCTGGATGGTGTCCACGGCCTTCCCGTCGAGCATGAGGCGCTTCTCGACCTCGAAGTACTCCGGGCCTACGGAGACCTTCTCCCCGTCGACGTCGAGCTCCAGAGGGCCTTCGGAGAGCCTTGCGGCGGCCTCCTTGGGGTCCATGGCCGCTATCGCGGAGACGATGCCCTTGGCCTGGGCCTTGAACGCCGGCCCGAGCTTGGAGTGCATGGGCTTTATCCCGACGACCTCCTCGGTGAGCTCGGCCTCGGGGGCGATCTCCACCTTCCTGGCCTTGGTGGTCTCCATTATGTCGGCCTTGGCGCATTCCAGAGCCTTGGCCTCGGAGCCGACGAGCTCCAGCAGGTCCAGCTCGGCGTTGAGCGGTATCTTCTTCTCTCCCTTCCATGCGCGGATCTCCGCGAGGACGTTCTTCAGCACCTCTCCGGCGGCCTCGGCGTCGTCGTCCTTGAACATCGGCTCCGGCCAGGCGGTCAGATGGAGGCTCCTGCAGCCGTCGATGGCCTTGAAGTGCTCCTGGTAGACGTCCTCGGTAACGTGGGGCATGAAGGGCGCCAGCATCTTGATGCTCCCGAGAAACACGTTGTACAGGGTGTACTTGACGGCGGGGTCGTTCCTGGCCTTGACCATCTCGACGTAGTTGTCGGCGAACTCGTGCCAGATGAACCCCTCGACCTCCCTCATGGCCTTGTCGAACTGGTACTGCCCGAGGCAGGAGTCGACGGTCTCGAGGACCTTGGTGAACCTGCTGATGATCCACCTGTCGGAGACCCTGAGCTCGGGCTGCCCCTTGGGGACGTCGTCGAAGAACCTGGACACGAACTGTCCGAGGTTGAACACCTTGTTGCAGAGCTTCTTCCCGCGGATGACGTCCTTCTCCCTGAAGGCGTGGTCGATGCCGAGCGAGCAGGTCGCGGCGTAGTACCTGAGCGCGTCGGCCCCGTAGTTCTTGAGTATGGGTATGGGATCGATGACGTTCCCGATGGACGAGTGCATAGGGGTCCCGTCGGGGGCCATGATGAACCCGTGGATCATGATGTCCTTCCATGGGATGCTCTCCTCGATCTGCTCCGCCCTTAGTATGGAGTAGAACGCCCAGGTCCTGATGATGTCATGAGACTGGGGCCTCATGCTCATGGGGAACAGCTTCTTGTGGAGCTCCTCGTCCCTGCCCCAGAACGTGTTGTACAAGGAGGATCCCGAAGAGTCCATCCACGTGTCGAAGACGTCGGTGCATCCTATAAGCTTCCCGCCGCACTCCGGGCACTTCTCCACCGGAGGGGCGTCGAACACCGGGTCGACGTAGCACTGCTCCGCCGTGGCGCAGACCGCATGGCCGCACTTCTCGCACTCCCATATGGGGATGGGCGTGGCGAACACCCTCTGCCTGCTCAGGACCCAGTCCCACTCCAGGGAGTTGGTCCAGTCCTGCAGCCTTATCTTCATGAACTCGGGGAACCAGTTGATCTCGTCCGCCCTCTTGAGTATGGTCTCCTTGAACGAGGTGGTCTTCAGGAACCACTGGGGGACCTGCAGGAACTCGATGGGGGTGTGGCACCTCCAGCAGATGGATACCTGCTGCGGGTTGTCCTCCTGCTTCACCAGGAGCCCTGCGGCGCGGAGGTCCTCTATGGCGGCCTCCCTGGCCTCCAGGACGGGCATCCCGGCGTACTTCCCGGAGAGCTCCGTCATCTTGCCGGCTTCGTCGATCCCCTTCTCCATGGGGAGGTGGTACTTCATGACCCACATGAGGTCGTCCTTGTCCCCGATGGTGCATATCATGACGTTCCCGGTGCCGTAGTCGAGCTTTACGGCGGGATCGGAGATGACCTTGACCCTCCTGCCGTACAGAGGGGTTATGAGCTCCTTCCCGACCAGATGGGCCTTCTCCTTGTCGTCCGGATGGACCGCGACCACCTTGCAGGTGCACAGGAGCTCCGGCCTGGTGGTCGCGACCAGGACATAGTCGTCCTCCTTGTCGGAGTCCGCGACCATGAACTTGATGTAGTTCAGCTTGTTGACGTTGTCCCTGTACTCCACTTCCGCGTCGGCGAGGGCGGTCATGCAGCCCGGGCACCAGTTCACCGGGAAGTTCGCCTTGTAGACCAGCCCCCTGTTGAACAGGTTGACGAAGGACAGCTGGGTTATCTTCCTGTAGTAGGGAGCGTCGGTCTGGTAGTAGATGCTGGGGTCCATGGACTCGCCGAGCATCTTGAAGTCCTCGGTCATCTGGGCTATGAAGCCGTTGGCGTACTCCTCGCACAGCCTCCTGTACTCCTGCCTCGAGGTGTCGAGCTTCGTTATGTGGTGCTTCTTCTCGACCTTGACCTCGATCGGGGTCCCGTTGACGTCGAAGCACAGCGGGAAGAAGACGTTGTAACCCTTCATCCTCCTGTAGCGGGCCGCGAAGTCGATGAGGGAGTATCCGGTGGCGTGCCCCAGATGGAGCGGCCCGGAAGTGTACCTCGGAGGATTGTCTATGCTGTACACCGGCTTATCGGACTTCGGGTCGAAGCGGTACACCGCCTCGTCCTTCCACATGTCCTGCCAGCGTTTCTCGATAGAAGCTGAATCGTACTGTGCCATGGCTAACGCCTGCTGATTATTGAAAAGATATATAAGTGATGTTAGAAAGGAGCAATCGACCACGGCCTGCACGGGACGGCCAGCGTCCTTACGCGCCTGATGATCGACCGTCTTCTCATCTTCCAGCGGCAGCCGGCCCGTGTTCTGAAACTGTGAGGAAGCTTGCATTATGTCTATTATGTCATGATTAGTTCACATGATGACATAATCATATGCAGGCTGCAGAGGAGCGCTTCATGATCAGAGATGGACGACATCCGGGTGGAACGCATGGATGAAGGCATCTGGACAGCGCCCTCCTGACCTGAAGATCGGATGCACCGTTCGCAGCCAGAAATCAGAAATGCGACCTCGCGTCGCCGATGCGTTCCTGCTCGGAAAGCCGGATGGTGGAAACGGGGCCGAAGCCCCTGGAGGGTTTACTTCTTCCTCTTGCGGAAGGTGACCTTGGAGTCCTTCATGTTGATGACGGCGTCCTCGAGCTTCTTTATCAGCGTGGAGCAGGTCTGGACGAGGTCCCATCCGACCTCCTTCATCTGGACCGCGGTCCCGTTGATGAACAGCCTCGCGCTTACGCTGTACTTGAAGCTGCCTCCGACGTCGTTGTACCTGGAGACGTGCATCGTCAGCGACTCGGGCTTGTAGATCTTGGAGATCTTGGACACCATGGTCTCTATGTCGGCGTATATGGGCTCGACGGCCATCTTCTCGTCGTCCTCGAGGCCGCTGATCTGGACGAACAGCATGTCCCTCTCCCTGCAGGCGGAGATCAGCTCGAGTATGTCGAACTCGGTGATTATCCCGACGAGCGTCTTGCCCTCCACCACCGGGAGCGAGGAGAACTTGTTGTCCACCATCAGGTCCACGGCCTGGGATATGTCGGCGTCCCACTCGATGACGCAGGCGGAGGTCGTGGCGATGGACTCGACCGTTATCTGGGAGCGGGAGCTCTTCTCCAGGTCCCCTATGGTCTTGTTCTCCTTCTTCCAGTTGTTGTCTATGATCTCCCTCATGCCCACGATGCCGGTGACCGCGTTCTGCTCGTCGACCACGGGTATGGTCCTGTAGTCCTCGCGGATCATCAGGTCGAGGGCGTCGTCCATCAGGTCGTTCACCTTGACGGACTCCACCGGGTTGCTCATGACCTCCCAGACCTTGATCTCCTTCAGGGCGCGTATGTCCCTTACTATCTCGATCAGCCTGTTCCTCTCTATTATTCCCACTATCTTCTTCCCGTTGAGGATCGGGAGCTGTCTGCAGTTGTTGGAGACCACGATCTCGGCTATGCGGGTGATCTCCATGTCGGCAGTCACCGACGGGAAGTTGCGGATAAGGCCCTTGACCTTCGCATCCAAAGACACGCTCTTCTTCCTGAGTATCGATGAGTAGCTCACCATACCCATGAACTCGCCCTGGTCGACGACGGGCACGTCCTGGTACCTCGTCTCCTTCATCACGGCGAGGACGTCCGCGATGCGGTCCTCCGAAGAGACCACCGGGAAGTCCTCGGACATGATCCTGTCGACGGATATGCCGTCGATCTGCGACCTGAGCATAGATAGCTTCTTCAGATCTTCTAGGTCCTTTACAGCCATGTCTTTACACCTCGATAAGATAAATCGGAAGGCTGGACATATAATACTTGCCGAAAATGGCCACATCGTGGCAGGTATGGGAGGCGAAGGGCCGCAGGATGCGAGGAAAACCAGGGCAGGGCCGCGGGTCCGGAGGGGCCTGGGCCTCGCCCTGTTGAAAGGAGTTAAATATTCAAAGGGAAGGGAACGGCTTCCCCGCCAGGAGCTCCTCGAGCACCGCGGAGGCGGAGTCCGCAGGTATGCGCTTCTGGTCGGTGGTGTCCCTGTCCCTGATGGTCACGGTGCCGTCCTTGAGGGTCTGGTAGTCCACGGTTATGCACCAGGGCGTACCGACCTCGTCCATGCGGGCGTACCGCTTGCCGATGGTCCCGGAGCCGTCGTAGTAGGCCTCCATCCTGTGGGTGTGGACCTTCTCGTATATCTCCCTGGCCTTGTCGTCGAGGCCGTCCTTCTCCATCAGGGGGAATACGCCGACCTTGATGGGGGCGACCGCCGGGGCCAGCCTCAGGACGGTGTAGTCGTCCTTGGGGTCGTAGGCGTGCTCCAGGACGGAGTAGAATATCCTGTCCAGCCCGTGGGACGGCTCGATGACGTGGGGTATCACGCGGACCCCCGCGACCTTCTCAACCCTCTTCACGACCTCGAAGTACTCTTCGGTAAGGACCACGTCCTCCCCGTCCACCTTCACGGCCAGCTTCCCGTCCTTCACGTCCGAGGGCGACATCGACTCCATGGCGGCGGCTATCGCCTTGGCCTTGGCCTTGAAGGCCGGACCGAGCGCCTTGTGCTTCGCCGCTATCTTCTCGACCTCCATCTCGCGGGGCTCGTCGAACCTCTTCAGATGGGTGAGGTCGGCTCCGGAGAACTGGGAGTGCCTGGAGAGGTCCCAGGACCCCCTGTCGGCTATCCCGACGACCTCGGTCCATCCGTAGGACAGGAGGACCTCCGCGTCCCAGCAGTCGGCGGCGTAGTGGGCCATCTCGTCCTTCTCGTGCTCCCTGAACCTGAGCCTCTTGGGGTCTATCCCGAGGGA
>JAFYAH010000047.1 GCA_017540825.1 Candidatus Methanomethylophilaceae archaeon
CCTAAACAGCTTCCTAAACAGCTTCCTAAACAGCTTCCTAAACAGCTTCCTAAACAGCTTCCTAAACAGCTTCCTAAACAGCTTCCTAAACAGCTTCCTAAACAGCTTCCTAAACAGCTTCCTAAACCCACAAGACAACGATTAAGGACTGCCCCTCAAATACAGAAAGCATGGAGTACGAGAACGATCAGTCGGAGTGGAAAGAATCGTGGTCAGACAGATATCTGAAGACTCTCGCAGCGTTCTATAACACCTCCGGCGGCCTCATGATTATAGGTCGCAAAGACGACGGCTCATACATCGGATTAACAGATCCGAAAAGCGTAGCCAAGATCGTATCGGATTCCGTTCGCAACAAGCTTCACATCAAAGTTGAAGTGAGCATAAAAACGTTCGATGGACACGATTGCGTGTGCGTATACGTTCCCAAAGGCGACAAGATAGTTCCCTTCGAAGGAAGGTTCTATATGCGCATGGGAAACACCACTCAAGAGTACGAAAGCGACGAATTGAAGAAAGTCCTCCTGTCGGAGATGAGGATGCAATGGCTGGACCAGGAGTCCTCTGTCGGAATAGATGGGCTATCAGCGAAAGCAGTGGACTATTTCGTATCGAAAGGTAAGGCTGCAGGGAGAATCCCTCAGGAAGTGGACCCGAGCAACATAAAGGCCATTCTGAACAGATACGGAATGATGTCCGGAAACCGTGTCACCATGACTGCAGCCCTGCTGTTCTCGGAGCAGCCACACCTCCTCAACTACGGCGCCTATGCCAGAATCGGCCTGTTCGATGCGCAAGGTATACTCATACGCGGAGACGATGTGAAATGCCCGCTCGTCGAGCTTCCGGAGCTGACTGTGGACACTCTGCTCCAGAAATACATCTTCCCGCTATACGAGTATAGCGACTATTCCGCATCGGTCTTGAGCGTCCGCGAATACCCTGGATCGGCGATTAGGGAACTAGTGACGAACGCCATCGTCCACATGGACTACTCCAAGCAGCGCCCTGTCACCATAGCCGTATTCCCCGACAGGATACGTATTTTCTGCGCAGGAGGGCTTCCCAGAGGCGTCACTCTGGAATCTTTGAAGGTGGAGCACGACTCCATAAGGCGCAACAGCGCACTGGCATCGGTGTTCTTCTCTGCAGGATTCATAGAAGCATGGGGTCAAGGGATATCCAAAGCCATGAAGGCCTGTGCAGATAACGGCAATCCAGAGCCCGAGTTCTACGAGATGTCCGACGGGCTCGCTGTGAGCTTATTCCCGAGACGCGCCTCCGCTCCGGACGTGGCAGATGGGCGCGACATCGGAGAAAGGATGCTCGACCTTATGAGGTCCGACCCTCGCATCCGCATAAAGGACATGGCGGAAGCGCTCGGCGTATCGGACAGAGCGATTCGCTATCGCCTGACGAAGATGAAGAGCGAAGGCGTCGTCACCAGGTCAGGCGGACGCAACGACGGGCTATGGATAGTAGCGAAGCCCGGCCGCAGAAGCCGACCGCGACCGCATCGAGCTTGTTCGGAGCGCCTTCTGGGCTTCCCGCAGGAGAGCTTCCCCTCCGGGCAGGGGCCCCTGACGCACGGCGGCCCTGCGTCTCTGAATATGACCGGCGAGACCTCCCTGCATATCTCCAGCATGCGGTCCGCCATCTCGCGTATCTCCCACTGGGCACGGGAGCAGCACCTCAGCGAGAAGAAATGCAGAAGCTCGCGGGCGTTCATCGTGACGGTTATGTTGGTGGTGCACCCGTTCGGCAGCAGGTATCTGGCGTCCTCCGCCGGGATCCCCATCTCCTCCAGGTCGCGATAGGCCTTCCAGATAGCCTCCATGGTCTCGGCGAACCTCCTCTCCGCCTCGGGATCCCCTTGGACTGTATGAGGCGTGACGTACGTCGGCTCGGTCAGGGAGACGTACCTCTGGCTCTGCTGCGAGAAGGACGCGACCCTGTGCCTCACCAGCTGATGGGTGAGCGCTCTGGACACGCCCTCCACGGAGAACGTGAACACCGCATGCTCGATGACGGAATGGTGCCCCATGCCGACTATCCTCGACAGGACCTTCTCCGAGTCTATGTCCTCGGCTATCTCCGAGGCGGGCCTGCTCGAATAGCATGAGCTCCCTGCGGCGGCGCATATGGCGTCGGCGTTCTGGGTGTGCGCCAGCAGCGTGACCTTCATCTTGTCTCATCCCCGTTGTAGACCATCTTGCGGACGGAGTCCATGCGCCCCTTGTCCATCAGGTCGGCGAGCCGTATCTTCCTGACGACAGGGTCCTTCAGAAGGGCGCAGATGCCCTCCACGTGGCCGTCACCCACAACGACCACCATATTAGAAAACTTATTCGAGGCATCGTTGATCTGGCCGGCCATGTAGACGTTGCGCTCGTCTATCAGCTTTCTGACCAGCGTCGGGTACCTGCGGCGCATGTCGTCCATGTATCTGCTCTCGTCCGTTGCGAAGCGCTGCTGGGTCTCCTCGATCTTGCGCTTGCCGCCTATGGAGTCGCGGAGGCCGGAAAGCCTGTAGCGGATCTTCTCGGACGCGCTCATCTCCGCCCACATCTCGTCCATGACCTGCTGGGCGTTCGTGTCTATCGGCACGATCTCGGCCCCGCAGAGCTTGCCCATGTTTACCGCGGCCAGGAACTCGCCGCCCACCTTGTTCCCGTACTCCTCGGACATCTTCGCCTGGTACTTCGAGGCCTGCTTGTATATCGCGGAGGCCTTCTTCGCCGTGACGTTTCCGGGCGCCCCGTCCTGGGACCCCATGAGGTAGTTGTAGCGGCCCATGTCCAGCTCTATCAGGACGGCGTCGGGCCAGGTGTGATGGACGATGAAGGCGACGGGCTCGGCAAGGTTAAAGACGTGCCCTGTGCCTATTATCGTTATCATGGCCTTCTGGAAGAGCGAGAGGGCCGCCGGGACCCTCAGTGTATGGCGGACGAGGGGCACTCGTCTATGCAAGTCCCGCAGTCGACGCATTTTGACTCGTCGACGGTGGCGACATCGTCTATGGTTATGGCGCCTGCAGGGCAGATGTCCGCACATGCGCCGCAGCCGACGCACTCCGACTGGTTGATCGTGACCATTTGATCATCCTCTGGCAGGTCCTATCGAGAGCCGGTATATAAGGATGTAAGAAAAAGGAAGACGCCGGAATCCCCGGCGTTTGATTCGATCACTCGATAGCGGACGAGGGGCACTCGTCGACGCAGGCGCCGCAGTCAACGCATTTGGAAGCGTCGATGACGGCTATGTCGTCAACGGTGATAGCATCGTTGGGGCACGCGTCGGCGCAAGCTCCGCAGCCGACACACTCAGACTCTTTGACGGTTACCATTTAGATTACCTCTATCCACACTAACAGAGGATTAGTATTTAAAACTTATCAAATTGAGTTAAGGAATGGCTAAAATATATGTTATAAATCAATTTTATTAACAAATCGATAATTGTTGTATGATATAATATTACTATGGCATTATTTTTTTCCAATCGCCCGCCCAGCACTACTTTGTAGGCCGGATGCGCCCAGAATCGAACGAAGAGAGCGGGGATGCTCGGACCGATGGGCAGGGCGCGACGGACCGCTCTCCGCAGCCTCGGAAAGGTATATCATAATACCATGTACGCAATCTCCCACGCATGAGGAGATACGACTTGGTCTGCTTCGACATGGACGGGGTCCTGACCAGGGTGAGGAGCTCATGGTCGTGGATCCACGAATGCTTCGGAGTGGACAGCGAGCCCAACTACAGGGCGTTCTGCAACGGAGAGATCGACGAGCCGGAGTTCATGAGGAGGGACATCGCCCTGTGGAAGAGCGCCAAGCCCGACCTGAACATCAGGGACATAGCGGTGCTGTTCAAGGACATGCCGCTCATCGGAGGGATCCAGGAGACTGTCGCATGCCTTAGGGACTGCGGGATCAGGAGCTACATCGTCAGCGGAGGCATAGACCTCGCGGCGAAGATGCTTGCCGACGAGTTCGGATTCGACGGGTACATAGCGGACCACATCTGCACCGACGAAAACGGCAGCCTCACCGGGGAAGGGGTTATGGTCGTGGACCTCGCCGACAAGGGCAAGAGCGTGAGGCCTCTGATAGAGAGGTTCGGGACCACGAAGGAGAGGACCGCGTCCATCGGCAACTCCTTCACAGACATCAAGATGTTCGAGTCCACGGGGCTGTCGATAGCCTTCAACCCCAGCGACCCTTACACGGAGGAGGCCGCCACCTGCGTGATAAGGTCGGACAACATCTCCGACGTCCTCGACGTCATACTCGACGAAGAGCCGTGAGGGGGTGCCTCCCCCTCGGATTCATTCCTCGTCGTCTATGTCGTAGTCGCTCTCGTCGAAGTCTTCGGAGAGGTCTAGAACGTCGTACCTCTTCTTGCGGATCTTCCCGTAGATCCTGGTTATGTCGCGGGCCTCGGCGGAGCCCCTCTTGACCAGGCTGTTCTTGGTCTTGATGGCGTGGATCAGGCAGTCGAACTCCTCGAACTCGATCTGCGTGCCGACCACGAACTCGTCGTCCGGCTCGGCCTGCACCCTCAGGGAGTAGGTCTGCCTGTCGTCGTTGACCGAGACCTTGACGCTCAGGACGTCGAACTGCTTGACCCATAGTTTCTTGATCCTGGTCGCCTGCGCCTTCCTCACGTTGGTGCCGTCCTCGACGTCCATGTGGGTGACGCACGCCCTCCTCCCGTCGTCCAGGAAGAACTCGTCGTCTATGGCGAGGATCTCGTTGCTCTCGAGCGTGGTGGTGGTCGACTCGGTCACGTCGCCGTCGCTGTAGACGACAGGGACCTCCAGAAGCTCGGGTATGTTCACCGTCTCCGAGGTCACGCGGCCGCACTCGTTGCATCTGAACGTCCCCTCTATGGTGGACCTCCCCATCCTCCCTTTCAGGATCTGGTGCTCGGTGTAGTCGTCGCATACCGGGCATTCGTAGTACAACGTGTCAGGCATAGGTCTCTGAATCATGCTAATCACCTGTCCGTCATAAACGGGAACCCATGCCCCGGAATGACTACCTGTGCGTATTGCGCGATGTTCTTAATACTTTGCAGAGCGAGCGCAGGATCGGTGTTGAGCCTGGGCGGGACCATCTTCCTGAGGTTGTCCTCGAGGGGTATCGCGTCCCCTGCGACCACGTAGCGGCGATCTGCGTCCACGAAGACGGAGCAGTGCTCCGGGCAGTGCCCGGGGGTGTGGACCATCCTCACGCCGTCGCATATCCTCCTCTCGGGGCCGTCGACCACGATCGCCCCCGGGACCTCGGACTCCGCGCCGGAGTGGATGTAGACCTTGGCGTTCTGGTAGAGGTCGAGGTTCTCCAGATGGTCCCGGTGGGAATGCGTCAGTATGACCGTGTCCACGTCCTTTGGGAAGACGCCTATCTGCCTGAAGGACGTCTTCACCGCAGGCCTCATGTATCTGGTGCTGGGGTCCACGACGATGGTGCGGCTTCCGGAGCGTATAAGGACGGAGGTCGAGTCCGCTTTCAGAACGTTTCCGTCCGGGTCGCGCTGAAGGTCTCCGACGGCGAGGATGTCCAGCTGTATCATGCCCTTTCCATCAGGGACGAGTATTTACTTCTTGTTCAAGGGATGGCAGAGCCGGGATCGCAAGGGAAGGCGCGTCCGCCGCTTGTGAAGGGCCGAGGGCCGCTAGACTGGCGGACGGGTCGTTCCTCGTATGCATGCCGTTCGCTTCGGCTGTCTCTCGAAGTCGCTTCTTCGATTTTGGAAGATGCTATGGCTCTGGCCTTGCCGGCGATGTCCTCAGGTACCGCCATCATGTCCATGGCTTCGTCCAGCGTGCAGCCGCTCGCGCGCATGACACTCAGGATCGACCGGGCATAGTCCTGCGCCATGCGCTCTGCGGCAATCTCCATTCCCCTCTCCATGCCTTTCTCCATTCCCCTCTCCATGCCTTTCTCCATACCTTCCTCTATTCCTTTCTCCATCCCCTCCTTGATGCCGGCCTCTCTGGCGACCCTCATCCTTCCTCTCATGTAGTCTTCGTCCAATGTCGCGAGCGTGCTGATCACCTTCCTGTAGTAATCATCGAGCAGGTCGATATTATAGTCTGCCTTCGTGCGTCTGATACGGTCTCCGAGTCCCAGGGCTTCGCAGAATACCGTCCCCAGGAACCTGGTCAGCTCGTCCGGGGCCTCGTCCGGATTCCCCACGTTGATCTCCACCAACCGTCCGATCCTCTTGTCGAGAACTGCGGAGAGGCTGCCGCCGATGCCGATCGCTAGATCCGGCGAGGCGTGGACCACCACCGTATTGCCCAAGCCTTCGCGCGGGTTCAGGATGATCCATATGGAGTATGCCGAGAACATCTCGTCGTATCCCCTGGACAGCGTGAAGCGCTCGTACCATAAGAGCCCCTGGGCGTATGTCGACTGCCTCCAAAGCATGCCCTTCTCCGGCTCGCCCTGGACCTCGAAGTCTATCAGGACCCTCTTCCCGTCGATGGTGAGCTCCGTCAGCGCGTCGTAGATGATCTTGCCCTTGAAGGTCACGATCTCCGGGTACAGGTTCTTGACCGTCCTGCCGTCCTCTTCCAGCGCGAGCCCTGCGGATATCTCTTCCAGAGTGTGCCCTTTGGCCTCCTCCACGACCTCTTTGACAATCCTGGATACGAACTGGGAATCCGACAGGAGCGTCTTCGCCATCCCGTCCATGCCCAGCTTGAAAGCCGCAGGAAAGCCCTTGTTGCGATTCATGCAGGGCCATCTTCCGGGAGGGGATATGAACCGAGCGCGTGCGTGTACGCGACGACCGCTTCTCCCTCGGAGGCGCAAGAACATTATACATTCGCGCAACCCCATCCATGCTGCATGGGAGCCTCGGCTGAGAAGGACCTCGGGACCATGCTCGGAGACCCGAGGAAGGCGGTGCTGACTATGTCGGTGCCCCTGATCGTCTCGTACCTCGTGGTGCAGGCGAACAGCTTCGCGGACGCGTCCTGGTGCTCCGGCCTGGGCGTAGATGCGAGCTCCGCCGTAGCGGCCATCTGCCCCATATACTGGATACTCAACGGGCTCGGGGCCGGGATCGGGGTGGGGACGTCGGCCGTAGTGTCGAGGCGCCTCGCCTTGGGAAGAAGGGGATCGGCCGATGGCGCCGCCGCCAGCGCGCTAGCGATATCCCTGCTGATGGCCCTGGCATGCATCCCCGCCATGCTGGTGCTCCTGGACCCGTGCATCTCGTGGCTGGGCGCGGACGATATCCGCGAGGAATGCGCCAGCTACATACTGCCGGTGATCGCCCTCTCCCCGTTCAACGTCCTCTCGGGGACCTTGGCCGGGACGCTTAGGGGGGAAGGCGCGGCCAGGAAGACCATGCTGATGATGTCGGCGGCCGCGGTGGCGAACATGGTCCTCGACCCCCTCCTGATATACGGCCTGGGCATGGGGCTCTTCGGCGCCGGGCTCGCCACGGCAGCGTCGTCCGCCGTTTCGTGCGCCATGTGCGCGTTCTGGTACCTCCGCGGCAGCCTGGTCATCAGGCCGGGGCTGTCGGGCATCTCCGGACAGGAGGCCGCGACGATACTCCGCGCCGGGGCGCCGCGCGCCGTGGAGTACTTCCTGGTCTACTTCATGTCCATGGTGCAGAGGGTACTGATAATATCCGGGAGCGGCACCACCGCCGTGGCGTACTACTCCATGACTTGGATGTACGTGTCCCTGGCCTGCGTCATATCCCTGGCGATCGGCGCCGCCCTGGTACCGGTGTGCTCGGCCGCGCTGGCCAGGAAGGACGCGGCCAAGGCGGACGCCGCCATCCGGTACTCCTGCAGGATCTGCGTCGTCTCCATGGCCGCCATAGCCGTGGCGCTCTTCCTCGTGGCGGAGGCGGCCGTCGTGCCGTTCACCTACTCAGAGACCATGGCTCCCCTCCGCTCGAAGTTCGCATGGGTCCTCAGGGTCTACTGCACGTTCATCCCGGTCATAGGGCTCATAGACGTGGGATCGTCCATGCTGCAGGCCATGGGCAGGCCGAACGTCTCCTTGGCGTCCTCGTTCGTCAGGAACCTGATCATCATCGCGCTTCTGGCGGCCACCGCGGGGATGTCGCCCCATTCGGTGTTCTACAGCCTCGCCGCGTCGGAGCTGATAGGGACCGCGATCATGATAGTGCCCGCCTGGCTGCTGTTCGAGGAGTACAAGAGGGCCGGGAGGCTGCGGCGCAGGGTCTGGCGACGACGATGTCTGCCGGCGGGCAAACCTTTTTCGAACCGCACAGGCTGACAGGGCCGAGGACTGAAGCGCATGTGCAGGACCATCAAGCTGACAGGAGAGGCGACGGTCACCGCCCCGGCGGACATCACCGTGGTGAGGGCGACCATAGAGGGCGTGGAGGAGACGTTCGAGAAGGCCATGCAGTCCCTGGCCAGATGCACCGGCCAGGTGAAGGACGCGATGGAGGCCGCCGGGATCCCCAGGAAGGACCTGAAGTCGTCCCAGCTTTCGGTGCAGCAGAACTACAGGGAGGAGAAGATAGGCGAGGACAGGCACGGCAACGACAAGTTCCGGATGGTGCCGGACGGATTCTCCTACGTGCAGAACGTCAGCTTCGAGTTCCCTAACGACAACGAGAAGCTGTCCAGGGCCATCGGAGGGATAATGGGATGCGACGTCACCCCCAAGATAGCTTTCTCCTTCAAGAGCAGCGACCCGGGCTCCATGAGCGACAGGGCCCTGGAGGAAGCGGCGGAGAACGCCCGCAGAGAGGCGGAGATCATCATGAAGGCGGCCGGGACCAGGCTCGGGAGGCTGGTCAGCGCCGAAAGAGGCGACGGGTTCGAGAGGCGCTTCGCCGAGAACGACGTGGCGTACGCCCCGAGGATGATGAAGGCTGCCGGAACTGTCCGCATGGACTTCGACCCGGAGGACGCCAGCTGCACCAGGAGCGTCACGCTGGAATGGGAGATCGACGGACGACCGCGCCTCTGAACGGCTGCGATACCGTTATACCGCCCTTGGCCGTGGACCTGACATGGAGTACGACCCAGACATCCGCGTCCTGGAGGATCCGGACGTGTATCCGCCCTCGGACGACAGCATCCTCCTCATAGAGTCCTTGGACGTGAGGCCGGGCGAGAAGGTGCTGGAGGTAGGATGCGGGTCCGGGGTGGTGTCGCTCCACTGCGCCCGCAACGGCTGCGCGGTGGTCTCCGGGGACATCAACCCGAAAGCCGTGGATCTGACGAGGGGAGGGTTCGAGGCCAACGGCCTACATGCCACTATAGTGATGACCGACGTGTACAGCGCCATAGACGGGATTTTCGACACTATAGTCTTCAATCTTCCGTACCTTCCCGTGGACGAGGATGGACTTCTCGAGAAGGCGTGGTCAGGAGGGCCCGACGGGCTTGGGCCGCTGCCTAGGCTCCTGGAAGGTGCGCCTGAGCATCTCGTGGACGGCGGAAGAGTGGTCGTGGTTATCTCGTCCCTCATGGACGGCTCCGCCCTCCGCGAGCTGCTGGAAGGCTATGACGTCAGGACCCTCGGAGAGGAGAGGCTCTTCTTCGAGAAGCTCTCGGTCGTCGAGATAAGAGGCTTCCCGCCCAGAGCCCGAGGGCATCGCCATATCGAAATAGTGGTCTTCCATCCCGCAAGAAACAGGCGAAAAACCTCGGAGGAGACTTCATGGCACTCGGCTTAGGCAAAGCGATCCGGAACGCGATAGATTCGATAGCCGGCAAGAAGCATAAGGAGCCTGAAGAACCTCTCGAACCGAAAGACGAGCCCAGTAAGGAGCCCGCGAGCGATGCCCAGTTCGCCCCTATGACGGACGCCTCCACGTTCTGTGTCGGGAGGACGTACGTTCCCAGCCTCAGCTTCAACAGGATCTGGCGCTTCAACCGCCCTTTTCTGAAGGAGGAGGACCAGAAGATCTACGATGCCATGAGCGTGGCCATCAAGCAATGCCTGCCGTCCATCAAGTTCGACTGCGGAAGAGCCGCGAAAGACGCCCACTACCTGATCAATGTCCTTGCGGCCCTCATGGAGGACGACCCCTCGCTCTTCTACATCGACTCGGAGATAAGCGTGAACAACTACGGGACCTCCGCGCAGGTCATATTCAAATACAACCGCTTCAAGGATGACAGGGAGAAGTACTACGAGCAGATGAAGTCCGTGGCCAGGCAGATATACAACGCCAGGGTCAGGTACTGCCATACAGTGTACGAAGCCGAGCTGGCCATCCACGACTACTTCACCAGGAACACGACCTACGACAGCTCGGACTTCGCCTCCGCCCACAGCCCCGTAGGCCCCCTTCTCACCAACAGGGGAGTCTGCGAGGGGATTTCCGAAGCCTACTGCTTCGTGGCCTGCGCGTGCGGCGTAAAGACGGCGATGGCCTCCGGGATCCTCAACAAGGACAGGCACCGCTGGAACATAGTGGAGATCGAGGGGCAGCCCTACCATCTGGATGTCACGTCGGACCTCAACGGGATGCATGCCTACTTCAACTGCAGCGACGACCGGATTCGCCGCACCCATACCCTCAACCGCAGGTATGGATGCGTCTCCATGGCCCACAACTACTATGTCATGAACGGAGCCAGCTTCGGGAGCCTGAAAGAAGCGGGGACCTATATCCGTCTGAAGTCGGGAATCGTGCCGGGATCCTTCGAGTTCGCTATAGACGAGGAAACCGACTCGCAGTCCATAATGGCGGCGGTCCAGGACGGCATTACCAGATCGGCCACCATAACCGTGTCTTCCAACAACGGATGCTTCAAAGTAACTCTGAAGGATATGAGTCGATGGCCGGAACCCCGGAATGGTCTGACCGAAAGGTCTCCGGACGAAGCCCCGGTGCATTGCATAGGTTCAGCGCCCTGCGATCGAATTCATAAAACTATAGCGAAACCCGCGACATCTGAATGGATGCACCATAATTATCACTATAGCCTACATAAATTGATGCTGTCTCGCCTGACGTAGCAAACCTTCTGGTCCGGCCGATATGGCTCGTCAGGATACCTGTACACCAGACGACCTTCCTCCATGAGCTCGGATATGTGCCTGCGAAGACTGCTGGAAACGTTGGAATATCCTAACGCCTCGGATATCTCCTTGACAGACATGCATCCTCTTTCCTGGAAGAGATGAAGTATGTCGGACCTTAGCTCCTGAGTGCTTCTTCTCCTGGACGCCTTGCGCTCCAAGCGCCTCCTGTCGACGAACAGAGGGTGTATGGGCATAGTGAGCCTCATGTATGTCCGATCCGAATCGGTCTCGAACACAGGTTCCCCCGAGCCGTTTCTATCCATCTCCTGAAGGATCTTCGCTATGCCTGTGTTCCTGCTCTCTGCAAGGCGGAGCTCTTTCAAAAACTCGCCCAGCCTCTTATTCCTGCAACGGGATGACCTCATGTCGATACGCCCGATCTTCTCATCGGGTATGCTGAGGTCAGGCCCTGGAAAATTCAGCACCTCTATGCAGTCTGGGAGGACCGTCACCGTGACCTGTTCGTGCACCTGGTAGCTCTTATGGAAAACAGCGTTGCAGACGGCCTCCTGAAGCGCACGAACAGGATAGCTCCATGCCCTGACGGATTCTGCCTGCCCTTCAGGTTTTATGACCTTCTCCCGCACAGCCCTTTCCCTGAGCAGAGAAACAGCGCCCCTGATCTGACTGTCCACAGGCCCATCAAACGTGTATTCCTCCATCTCATTGCCGGCAAGATCGCTTTTGAACACCACATCGACCTGCGCATATGCGAAGAATCTCGACGGCTTATCGCTGAACATCATCAATGCTGCGTTCAGCGGCCTCATAGCCTCCTTTGGGCCGCGCAACAGCCTCATGCTAGACAGCAAGTCCTCCTTTGACAAATCGGAATCGGAAAGGCCGCTGTGGACTTTGGTCAAATATTCTTCGATCAGCTGAATACTCACATCATCGACCGTAGCTGACATGTTCATCAGACTGTCGAAGGAAGGGGTCTCGCGCATTGAAACGAGCTGCAGTTCCTCCAGTTGGTTAGCACGAACCGTATGATCCATCCGACGTATGTAGTATCCACGCTCCGCTCACCTCCCTTCCTGTCCGAAGAACTGAAGGAGACAGGACAAGAGAACGGCCTCATCAAATCGCTCTCTGCCCATATGGCAAGAATCTTCTTGCCCTCTATCTCTTCCACGGAAACTGCCGGAACATACCTTGGCTCGATCGTATTGCAGTATCCGAAAAGCTCATTCTGAGCATACCGCAGTTCGGAATCCGACATCCCCACTACCTCGAAACTTCCATCGATCTCTTTGATGCCGATCAGTATGTATCCTCCTCCGACATCGGAAATGTCGTTGGCGAAAGCGCATATCGTATGCATGACCTTCTCCGGATTCCAACCTTCTTTGAATTCGAGCCTTTCGCTCTCTACGATCCTTCCGCGTAGCAGAGCCTCAACGTCGATAGGGATTCCCATTTCCACTCCAGCGCCTAAGCCTAAGCCTAAGGCTAAGCCTAAGCCTAAGCCTAAGCCTTCATGCTTTACCAAAGAAATAATCGTTTCGACCCCGACCGCCCTTAACCGCTATATCGATATATTCACGGCTCGTTTCCCACACGTTCGGCTGTAATGCACCCGCATGAGGAGGCGACAGAATGGTATTCAACTTGGGAAAAGCGATAATGGACACGATAAACACGGTCGCCAACGAGATACAGAAGCAGCAGGCTCAGCGTGAAGCGCCTAAGCCTTCGAACCCTGACAACATGCCTGAGCCTGCGCCTGTCTCGACCCCTTCTGCGCCTGTTGCTCGGATGGACTCCAAGAACTTCAACACCGGCAGAGCATACACCCCCAGCCTGGACTTCGAGAGGATCTGGCGCTTCAACCGCACGCTGCTGTCCAAGCAGGACCAGGACCTGTACGACGCCATAAACGAAGCCACCAAGAGGTGCATCCCGTCCGTGAAAATCAGGTGCAGCAGCGCTCCCGACCCGAACCACCTGATGCTGGTGACCCTGGCGCTCATAGAGGACGACCCCGCGCTGTTCTATGTGGACTCCGGGATAACCGTGAGGGTCGCCGGCGACATGGCCGAGATACAGTTCAAGTACAACCGCTTCATGGAAAAGAAGGACGAGTACTACGAGCAGATGAAGTCCGTGGCAAGACAGGTGTACAACTCCAGAGTGAAGAAATGCTCCACGGTGTACGAAGCCGAGCTCGCTATCCACGACTACTTCACGAGCAACGTGACGTACGACGGCACCGACGACGTCGCCTCCCACAGCCCTGTCGGCCCCCTTCTCACCAACAAGGGGGTCTGCGAGGGGATATCCGAGGCCTACTGCTTCATAGCCTGCGCATGCGGCATCAAGACCTCCATGATGTCCGGCATGATGAACAAGGAGAGGCACCGCTGGAACATAGTGGAGGTCGAGGGGAAGAAATACCATCTCGACGTGACGTCCGACCTCAGCGGGCTGCATGCGTTCTTCAACTGCGACGACGCGAAGCTCCGCGAGACGCACTCCTTCGAGAAGAGGAGCGACTGCAGGTCCATGGACATGAACTACTACAGCGTCAACAACGCCAGATTCGCCAACATCGGCGCGGCCACAGGATACATACGCAACAACGCGGCCAGCGCCCCCAGGACGTTCGAGCTCATGCTCGACAGCAAAGCCGACCCCCAGGCCATAGGCAAGGCGGTGCAGAGCGGGCTCAGGAGGAACGCCAGCATCAACATAACGTCCAGCAGCAACGGGTGCTACAGGATCGTCATAAAGTGAGAATCGATGCGGAGCCGGGAGGGACGCCCCTCTCGACCCCTGCATCATTTAAAAGCAAGGCCCGGAGTCGCCTCATGCACAGAGCGGAGCTCCGGATTGAAGGCGCGAGGTCAAGCGGCCGCTTCTTCTGCCATCGCAGGGACTCCATGGGAGCCGTTCTTCCCGGAGCTTCCGCGGCCGGCCTCGGCCTTCCTGTCCCCAGGATACTTCCTGTCGTAGAGCAGCGCGGCAAGCAGGACGACGAAGCACGAGCCCGCGTTGTGGACCAGCGCCCCCGTGGTAGGGTTCAGGATCCCTGCGACCGACGCCAGGATGGCGAAGAAGTTGATGGTCATCGATATCGCGATGGCGGTCCTGATCGTCTTCACGGCGGCGTTAGACAGCCACTTCAGGTAGGGGATCTTGGTGATGTCGTCGGTCATGAGGGCCACGTCGGCGGCTTCGACGGCGATGTCGCTGCCCATCGCCCCCATCGCGACCCCGACGTCGGCGGACTTCAGAGCGGGCGCGTCGTTCACCCCGTCCCCGACCATGCACACCTTGGACGCAGACTTCATCTCCGATATGCACGAGAGCTTGTCCTCCGGGAGCAGCTCGGCCCTGACCTCGGCCACCCCGGCCTTCGACGCGAAGTATTCGGCAGCCTCGCGATGGTCCCCTGTGAGGAGGACGGTCTTTACCCCCATCTTGCTGAGCTCCGAGATGACGTCCCTGGCTTCGGGACGGATGACGTCCGAGAGCCCCAGGACGCCGATCGTCCTTCCGTCGGACTGGACCACGACGGAGGCCTTCCCTTCGGACCTGAGCCCGGAAAGCACAGCCTCCACGTCGGCAGGGACCTTGTCCCCGTAGACGAAGGCAGGGTTCCCCACGAGGCACTTCCTGCCGTTCACCACGGCCTCGACTCCCTTTCCGGCGAACATCCTGAACCCTTCGCAGTCCGGAACCTCCTTTCCGCGCCTCTCGGCTTCGGCTACTATGGCCTTTCCCATCGGGTGCTCGCTCCTGCGCTCCGCGGATGCCGCCATGGCCAGGAGCTCGTCCTCGGACGCCCCTCCCATGAGGACGATGTCGCTGACCTCGAGGCGCCCGTGGGTTATGGTCCCGGTCTTGTCAAAGGCTATGGTGTCGACGGCGCCCATGTTCTCCAGGGCGACTCCCGACTTTATGATGACCCCGTGCTTGGTGGCCTGGCCTATCGCGGCCATGATGGCCGTAGGAGTGGAGAGGATGAGCGCGCAGGGGCAGAACACCACTAGGACGGTGACCGCGCGGACTATCTCCCCGGTCACGAAATAGGCGGCTACGGCGATCAGCGCGGCCACGGGCACGAGCCAGCTGGCCCACTTGTCGGCTATGCGCTGGGTGTGGGCCTGGTTCTTGTCGGCGTCCTCGACCATGCGGATGAGCTTCTGCAGGGAGCTGTCCTCCCCTTCCTTCGTGGCCTCTATGTCCACGGACCCGAAGCGGTTGACCGTTCCGCTGAACACCTGGTCGCCGGGAGCCTTGTCGACTGGGAGGCTCTCTCCGGTCATGACGGACTGGTCCATGGTCGTCTCTCCGGAAAGGACCTTTCCGTCCACCGGGACCGTCTCTCCGGGAACTATGCGGATCACGTCTCCGACGCGGACGTCCGTCACCGGGATCAGGGACTCTTTGCCGTTCTCGATCCTCCTGGCGGTCTCGGGGACCAAGGCGATGAGGTTCTTGAGCCCTTTCTTGGCCCTCTCCGTGGTCATGTCCTCAAGGATCGCGCCTATCTCCATGATCAATGCGACCTCTCCGGCGGCGAACAGGTCTCCGATGAAGATCGCCGCGAACATCGCTATCGTGATGAGCAGAGCGGAAGAGATCTTGCTGATCCCCTTGTTGTAGATAATGCGCCAGACGGAGAGGTACAGCAGAGGGATCCCGCATATGAACACGCAGACCCATGCCAGGAGCTCCCCCTCGGGATACCCTATGCGAGGGAGAACGAACGAAGCTACCAGGAAGATCCCGCCGACTATCGTCATCGGCAGGCCTGCCAGGAAATCATTGAAGCGTTTGATCGCCGACATGAATGGTCATTGCTCTAGCAATATAAATAATGAACACTTTGTTCAGTAACTTATATTGAGTTCTTTTTCAGAGGGCGGAACCTCGACGGATGACGGCCTGACAGGCCCGGTGCCGCATGGATTGGCGTGTAAACAGCCTGAAATCGTAAAACTGATAATGTATGCCAGTCATTGCCGGGCGTGGACCGCCGTCAGACGAAGACCAGAAAGGCCGTCTTCAAGGCCTTCGTGGAGCTCTTGGAAGAAAAGGGGTACCCCTCGATCACCATCCAGGACATCATAGACAGGGCGGACATAGGCAGGAGCACGTTCTACTCCCACTTCGAAACGAAGGAGGACCTTCTGAACGTCCTCTGCGAGAGCATCTTCGACCATGCGTTCTCCAGCATACAGCAGAAGGAGAGCACCCATGACTTCACCGGCAGGGAAGACCTCGAAGGCGAGCTCACGCACATCCTGTACCACCTAAGGGACAGCAAAGGATACCTCAAGGGGATCTTCGCCAGCGAGAGCGGGGACGTCTTCATGCGCTATTTCAAGAACAACCTCCGCGACGTCTTCGAGAAGGACGCCGGCCTCTCGCCGAAGGGGATCCCGGAGGACTACGCGGTGGAGCACAGCGTCTGCTGGTTCGCGGAGACCGCCAGATGGTGGATGGACGGCGACAGGGTCGAGAGATACTCCCCGGAAGAGGTCGTGAAGTTCTTCTGGCACTACATGAGAGGCGCGGAACGAGCCCTTTCCGATAGTTTTTGAGATAACCCTTAAGTCGCCTGCTCGTTTAGCGATGGCGTCAACTCTACGAAAAGGCGATACCATCCAAAAGAAAAGCATCATGATCATCGCAGCGTCGCCGCGATAGCCTTGGCTGTCCTGGCCGGCGCCCTGCTAATCGGCGACGGTGGGAACGAGCCCAGAGAAGCCGATCCCTTCGGAACAGACATCGTCCTGGACACCACCTACCACAAGGCCGTGCCCCTGGACCCTGGCGCGATAGCCGTCGACCTGCCTTCCTCCTACAGCCAGACGGACGAGGGCATCGTGACCTCCGTCAAGGACCAGAGCCCCTGGGGGACCTGCTGGGCGTTCGCCGGGACCGCAGCCGCGGAGACCGCCATCCTGAAATGCCTCGGGACGACCGCCAAGGAGAGCGGGCTCGACCTCTCCGAAAGGCACCTCGTCTGGTTCTCCAGCCACCCCATAACCGCCGAGGACAGCCTGTCCCAGCAGGGAGAGGGGATACACATACTCGGGGAGACCGCAGACAACACCAACATCACCTTCGATGTCGCCGGGACCTCGGACATGTTCTCCTACCTCTACTCCTGCGGCATAGGGCCGGTCCCCGAGGAGGACTTCCCCTACCGCGGTATAGTCGGATTCTCCTCGCTCGACTTCTTCACCGACGAAGCTTACGCGGAGAAGTCCGAGGCCGCCCTCGGATCCGTATTCAAGTCGCTGTACGGAGGCGACTTCGACGCCGTCTACGCCAAGCTCAAGAAAGAAGGGAAGATCCAGAGCTTCATCGACACAGAAACGAAGAGGGGCCTGGAGTTCCCGGAAGGGACCACTCCTGACAACCTCAGCAGAGAGTCCTGCATGAAAGCCCTGAGGGCTTACGTGGTGAAGGTGTACACGAGATCCGACGAGTACTCCAAGTACGACGACTGGAGCATCCCTGCGACCGACGAGAGGGGCGAGAGCAACCGCTTCCTCACGACCGGATGCTCCCTGCTCGACGGAAACGTGCTCCCGGACTCCGTCGTAGTCGCCGACAAGAAGTATGGCGGCATCAACGAGTACACGACCAAGATGATCAAGAAGGAGATCTACGAAGGAAAAGGGATCAGCGTCGGGTACAAGCACAGCAGCAGCATATACAACTCCAAGACCGGAACGATATACAACCCCGAGTTCGCAGGAATGAACCACTACGTCCAGATAGTGGGATGGGACGACGGCTACTCCAAGGACAACTTCCTCGTCGCTCCGGAGAAGGACGGGGCATGGCTGATCAAGAACAGCTGGGGGTCCGAGACGGACGGGCACGGGGTCAACGGAAAGACCTACTACGACGACACGGGATTCAAGAACGCCGAAGGCAAGGCCACCGGCTTCATGTGGATCTCCTACTACGACAGGACCCTGACCGCGATCGAGAGCCTCGAGTTCACCGACAAGCTGAGCGACGAGGAGGGGTTCAACACCTACATGCACGACTACCTGCCCGGGATAGGGCAGCGGTGCTTCTCCTCGGACACTGCGACGAAGACTGCCAACGTCTTCAAGATCGAGGACGACGAGAAGCTCACCGCGCTGTCCGTCAGCACCACCTGGGTCAGATCCGACGTCAGCGTGGCGGTGTACCTCCTGGACAGCGGATACAAGAGCCCCGAGGACGGGACCAAGGTCTATTCCTTCAGCAAGGTGATCGAGAACGCAGGCTACCACACCATCTTCCTGGACGCTCCCATCGGCATGAAGGCGGGGCAGTCCGTCTCGATAGTCGTCGAGGAGAAGAACACGAACTTCCGCGAGGGGAAGACCGTGTACCTGATGTCCCCCAGCCTCTGTCCCGACAAGAAAGGAGCCCAGGCCGACGACTTCCCGCGTTATGGGGAATCGGTCGTGAACGAAGGAGAGAGCTTCCTGTTCAACCTGGGCAAGTGGATGGACTGGTCGAAGGTCGTGCCGAAGATAAGCGACGGCCTGCCCATGGTCATAGACAACTTCAGCATCAAGGCGTTCACCGTAGACGCTTGAAGGCGAAACAGGGGGAGGAGGTCTCCCCCATCTTCCCTCGGCTTCGGCCGAGGAGCTTCTTTATGGCTTCGGTCAGCAGCCTGTTGACCTGCTTCCCGTCCAGCTTCCCCTTCAGAGCGCCCATCACTGGGCCCATGAGGGGGCCGACCGCGGCCATCCCCTTGGAGCGGACGAAGTCCTCGCGCTCCCTGACGATGCCCTCTATGATCGCGGACGCCTCGCCCTCGTCGACCGCCTCCAGCCCGAGCTTCCCGATGGCGTCCCCCGGCCTGGTCCCGGATGCCATCTCCTTGAGGATGGCGGGAAGGGCCTCCTTCGCGAACCTCCCCTGCTTCAGGAGATCGAACGCCTCCGCGAGGGAGTCGTCCGATATCGCCGAGGCGTCGGCGCCGTCCTTCTCCATCTCGCTGAAGGTGTTCAGAAGGGTGGTCGCCGCGATCGGGGCCATGGACCTGTCCTCGGAGAGCCTCTCGAAGAGCTCGTCCTGGCTCTGCCTCACGATCTGATGCGCCTGCTGGGCGTTGATGCCGTAGTCCTCTACGAGGCGCCTCTCTATCTGCTCGGGGAACTCGGGCATGTTGTCCCTTATGTCCGCGATCGTCTCGTCGGTGATCAGGGTGGGCGGGACGTCCGTCTCGGGATACATCCTGGCGGCTCCGGGGAGAGGCCTGGAATACTTCGTGGTTCCGTCGGGGAGAGGGTCCCTGGTCTCTTCGGGAACGCCTTCCAGAGCCTCGTTGGCCCTGACGACGGCCATCTCCAGCGCATCTACGGCCTTCTTCTCCTTGGCGGCGCAGATGACGAACGCGTCGTTCTCGCCGGTCATCCCGAGAAGCTCCCTCAGCCTGTCGACGTACTCCTGCTCTATGCCGTAGTTGGGGAGCTCGTCGGAGTGGAAGATCCCCTTCACCCCTTTGGTGCGTGCGCGCTGGGCCATCTCTGCTCCGAGCCTGAGCGTCTTGTTGTCGCCGTTCATGACCCCGGCGAACCCGGGAAGGCGGACGGCGATGACCTTCCCCTTGTCGGAGAGGGCCCCCTTGATTACCTTGGACTCGCAGTCCTTGAAGATGTCGGTGGCGTCCACGGTCTCGAAGGCGGCTGGCTTCGTGCCCCTCCCGTTCAGGATCGACTTCACCCTGAGCAGCATCTTCTGCCTGGCGACCTCGTTCCTCACGTAGTCCGGGATGAGCTTGAGGTCCCCGACCCCTTTGAGCTCTATGCGGGCGCCGCCCGGGATCGATATGTTCAGGTCCTGGCGGATGGTCCCCAGGCCCCTCTTGACCCTCTTGGTGGCCCTGAGGAGGGTACCGAGCCTGTACGCGACCTCCATGACCTCCTCGGGAGTCCTCATGTCCGGGCCGGTGGCGACCTCTATGAGCGGGATCCCCAGGCGGTCCGTCCTCCAGACGACCTCGTCGCTCTTGGTCTCGACGCGGCGGCACGCGTCCTCCTCCAGGCACACTGACAGGATGGAGATCTTCCTGTCCCCCACGTCGACGTGGCCGTCTGTGGAGATCAGCGCGGTCCTCTGGAACCCGGACGTGTTGGAGCCGTCGACGACGATCTTCCTCATGAAATGGACCTCGTCCACGATGTTGGCGCCGAGCATCTCCGAGAACGTGAGGGCGATCCTCATGGCGTCGGCGTTGACGTCGTGCGGAGGCTCCTCGTCCAGCTCTACCAGGCAGCTGGTGCCCTCGCAGCACTGGTACCTGTAGCCCAGATGCCTCTGGAACTGGGCCAGCGCGGCGCGGTCGATCTCCCCCATCTCGGAGGTCGTGGGCCTGAGCCTCCTGTAGTATGCGCCGAACCCCTCCTCGCAGAGCCTGGACTCGCAGCAGCAGAACAGCTTCTTCGTGTCCAGCTGCTGGTGAATCTCGATCCCGCACATCATCTCGTAGTCTTCGCTCATCGGCCACCCTCCTGTCGGACATCTCCCCTGCGAGAGGAGTCCTCATGATCGCCTTGGCATCCTCCGGGGAGGACGAGTTGGCCAGAGCCCACATCAGCTTGACGTAGGCCGTCTCCGGAAGCATGTCCAGCACGGTGACTGCTCCGGCGGCGAGCATGTCCCTCCCGGTGTTGTACACGTTTAGGTTCGTCCTCCCGTTGAGGCACTGGGAGGTGAGGACCACCACGGTCCCGTTGTCGTTGGCCTTCCTGATCAGGGGGATCATGTTCTCGTTGACATGCCCTAGGCCGGACCCGGCGATGACCACGCCCTTGGACTTCATGAACACGTCCTCGAAGAGAGCGGGGTCCATGCCGGGATAGTACTGCAGGAGCACGCACGACCTCTCCATGCCTATCCTGGCGACCGCCTTGGCGGAGGAGACGCCCGGGCCGTCCGTCTTGAACTCTATCTTCCCGTCCTTGTCGATGTGCGCGACCGGAGGGGCGTTTATGCTGCGGAACGCGTCGCGGCGGGAGGTGTGCATCTTCCTGACGCGGGTCCCTGCGTGGACGGCGAACGAGTCGTCGCCCAGGGTGTCGTGCATCACTACGAACACGCCCGAGCGCTTTCCCTTCGTGCAGAACCTGGCGCATGCGACGAGGTTGCTGGACGCGTCCGACGAGGGCCTGTCCGAGGACCTCTGCGCCCCCACGAGCACGACGGGCTTGGGGACGTCGCCGAGCATGAACGACAGGGCGGCCGCGGTGTATCCCATGGTGTCCGTCCCGTGGGGGATGATCACGCCGTCCGCTCCGTTGTCTATCTCCTCCGCGACGGCCTCGGCCAGCTCCTGCCAGTGCTCCACGTTCATGTTCTCCGAGAATATGGAGAAGAGGACCCTGGCGTCTATGTTCGCTATGTCCCTTATCTCGGGGACGGCGTTGACCATGTCCGAGGTGGAAAGCGCGGGATGGACTGCTCCGGTCCTGTAGTCCACGTAGGAGGCTATCGTTCCCCCGGTCCCGATGAGGACCAGCTTGGGAAGCCCTTTCTTGAACTCCACCTCGGCCTCCTTCCTGGACCTCTCGGCGGGCGCCTCCAGCACGCTGACCTCCGCCGCGTCCGTTATCCTGACCCCGACGTTGTACCCGCTCTTCATCTTCAGGATGAGGACGTCCGGGTCGCTGAACTCGTGGTGGGGCATAAGGGTCCCCACGAACGTCCGCCCGTCCCTGACGACGGACAGCTTGGACCCTTCGACGGCGCCGATAGAGGCCAAGGTTTCTGAAAGTGCATCTGAGTAGCTCATGCTGTTCGGACGGCGCATGACAATCTTTGTTTATCACGATTCCGAACGGCCGCAGACCCTCCTCTGCCCCTCTTGCGGCAAAAACAGAGCATATTCTTTATCCGCATGCCGTCATACCCTCCCTCATGCACATAGTCCAGCCTGGCATGGAGATCGACGTTCTCAAGGAGAACAACAAGATCGCCAACGAGAACCGCCGCCTGCTGAAGAGCCATGGGATAAAATCGGTCGATTTCATGGGATCCATAGGCGCAGGGAAGACCGCGCTCATCATAAAGCTGGCAGAGAAGCTCAGAGCGAAAGGGGTCCGCGTTTGCGCCATAGCCGGCGACGTCACCGGGGCCGACGACTACGGGAGGTTCGAGAGGTCCGGGCTGGAGGCCGTGAACTGCAACACCGGCCACGAATGCCACTTGGACGCCAACCTCGTCAGGAAGTCCCTGTCCAAGATCGACCTGGACAGGTACGACGTCATATTCATAGAGAACGTCGGGAACCTCGTGTGCCCCGCCGACTTCCCTCTGGGCACAGACTACAGGGCGGTGGTGGTGTCCACTACCGAGGGGGACGACATGGTCCGCAAGCACCATGACATCTTCCTGCACTCCGACGTCGCCATACTGAATAAAATGGACATAGCGGACGCCGTCGGCGTGGACCCCCAGGTCATCCTGGATGACTACAGGAAGCTGACCGGCGGGCTCAAGAGCATGTACACGTGCAGCACGAAGAAGGACGAAGGGATCGACGAGATCCTCAACGCCCTGGGATTCCGAGGTGATAAGATGAAGTTTCTAGCTGTAGGTGGAGGCGGAAGAGAGCATGCGGCGGTGGAGGCCCTTTACAGGTCCGGCGCCGAGATCTATTCTGTGATGAAGAACGCCAACCCTGGGATCATATCGAAGTCGAAGAAGCATCTCCTGTGCAACGAGAAGGACATCGAGAAGGTCTGCGCCTTCGCCAAGGAGAACGGCGTGGAATACGCGTTCATAGGCCCGGAGGCCCCCTTGGAGGCAGGCATCGTGGACGCCCTAGAGAAGGAAGGGGTGAAGTGCGCCTCTCCTACCAAGGCGGCCGCCAGGATAGAGACCTCCAAGACGTTCATGAGGGAGCTCGTCAAGAAGCACGGCATCGCCGGGAACCTTGGGTTCGCCCACTTCGACAACGCCGAAGACGCAGAGGAGTACCTCAAGGGGATAGACCATGAGATCGTCGTCAAGCCAGTGGGGCTCACCGGCGGAAAAGGGGTCAAGGTCCAGGGAGAGCACCTGCACAGCTTCGCGGAGACCATGGGCTACATCAACGAGATCTTCGACAACAACATAGGCGGCGCCGGGGTCATACTCGAAGAGAGGGCTGTGGGAGAGGAGTTCACCCAGATGGTCTTCGTCGACGGGAAGACCATAGTCCCTCTGCCTCTGGTCCAGGACCACAAGAGGGCCTACGAAGGCGACGTCGGGCCGAACACCGGCGGGATGGGCTCATATACCGATGCGGACCACCTGCTCCCGTTCATCACGGCGGACGAGAGGAAGGCCGCCCTCGCCATCCTCCAGAGCATCGTGGACGCCATGGCCGAGGAGGGATGCCCCTACCGCGGGACGATGTACGGGCAGTTCATGCTCACCGTCAACGGCCCCAAGATCATCGAGATCAACGCCAGGTTCGGAGACCCCGAAGCGATGAACGTCCTTCCCATACTGAAGACCGGGTTCGCCGACATATGCAGGATGATGGCCACCGGGACCCTCGGCGGAAACGTGGAATTCGAGAAGAAGGCCACCGTGTGCAAGTACGTCGTCCCCAGGGGATACGGCGTGAAGTCGGAATCGGGACACGAGATCTCTGTGGACGAGGAAGCGATAAAGGGATGCGGGGCGACCGTCTACTACGCCAACGTCGACGTGAAGGACGGGAAGCTGGTCACCGGAACGTCCAGGTCCGTAGGCGTCGTAGGGATAGCCGACACCTTGGAAGAGGCCGAGTCCAACTGCGAGAAGGCTCTGGAGCACGTGAAGTGCGATGCCATAGCCGTCCGCCACGACATCGGCACCCGCGCCCTGGTCCAGAAGAGGGTCGACCACATGAAGGCCCTCCGCTCCGCATGAAGCGCGTCGCGATGAAGATCGCCTACCTGGGGTCCGGGTTCTCCGGGTCCCAGGCCCAGCCGGGGCTCCGCACCGTGGAGTCCCAGGTTCTCGAAGACATAAGGAAGGTCCTGAAGGCCGACGACCCGGAGCTGTCGTTCTCCAGCCGCACTGACAAGGGGGTCAACGCCTTGGGGAACGCCATCGCATTCCGCTCGGGCATGGACGACCTGCTGACGCTCACCAAGGCCCTCAACTCGGTCTCGGACGGGATATTCTACAGGTCGTACTGCGAGATCGGGGACGATTTCAACATCAGGCACGCCTCCCGTCGCATTTACAGGTACGTTCTGGACGGAGAGGGCATCGACGCGGAAAGAGCAGGCGAGTGCTGCCGCATCTTCGAAGGGGAGCACGACTTCCTCAGGTTCTGCCGCTACGACGGGAAGCCCACCACGCTGACGATAGACAGGATCTCCTGCACGCCGTCAGGGGAGCACGTCGTCCTGGAGTTCGAGGCCAGATACTACCTCTGGAACATGATAAGGAGGATCTCCTCCGCCATAGAGGCTGTCGGGAAGGGGAGGAGGAGCCTCTCGGACGTGCGGAAGGCGCTGGACGGGGAGGACGTGTCGTTCGGAGTCGGAAGGCCGGACGCCCTCACCCTGCAGGACGTGCAGTACGACATGCTGAGCTTCTCCGACGCGGACCCGAAGGCTATACAGGCCCGCAAGAGGGAGCACGTCATGGACGAGAGCCTTCGCCTGGAGTTCTACAGGTCCGTCCGATGCATCAGAAACAAATACGCGGCGACGAATCCTCCCGCATGAGCGTTCTCGACGGGCCGATGGACAAGGCTGCGAAGGCCTTGGCGTCCATAGAGGAGGAGAGGGAGGAGACCATCAGGCTCTCCAGGGCAGTCATTCGCCTGTCCAAGAGCGCCATCCATGCCATCCATACCGGCTGCGACCCTTCCGAGGACCTGGCTTCCATGCGCGAGAGGATCGGATCCATAATCTCCGCCGCAAGAGATCCGTCCGTCCTGTCCAGCGGGCCTGTGCAGGACTGCATGTGCGAATACTCCGAGGCGGTCATCCTTGACTCGATCGTATCGGGATCCCCTGTCCCCGATCACGAGTCCCTCCGCGTCTCCCCTTCCGCATGGGTGCTGGGCGCATGCGACTGCGAAGGCGAGCTCAGGCGCATGGTCATGTCGAAGCTCATGGAAGGCGACCTTGAAGGAGCCAGGCGCATGTTCGCGCTTATGGAGGACGTCCACGAGCGGATAATGATGCTGGACGTGGCGGACCCCGTAGCCCCGGTCAGAAGGAAGCAGGACATCGCCAGAGGGATCATGGACCGTACCCGCTCGGACATGCTCAACGCCGTCCTGTCCTATAGGAAGCGAAAGCCGATGGCCGCCGTCCCGAACGACCGACGGCGGGGTCAGGCATGCGGCCCTGCGTCTTCGTCCGGGAGATCGTCCTCCTTCGGCGCTGGCCCTTCCCTAGCGAACTCCAGGATATCCCCGGGCTGGCAGTCGAGGACGTCGCAGATGGCCTCCAGCGTGGAAAGCCTGATGGCGCTGACCTTCCCGGTCTTGAGCTTGGAGAGGTTGACGTTGGTTATCCCCACCCTCCTGGAGAGCTCCACCAGAGTCATCTTCCTGTCGAGCATGACGCGGTCCAAACGTATGATTATCGGCATTCTCACACCATGTCCTGGACCTCTGCCTGCAGAGAGGACCCGTGCTTGAATATGGCATAAAGGAGATAAAGAACCAGCACGACGAGCAGCGCGTCCACGGAGAATGATATGTTCATGCGGAAGGCAGGATTGGCGCCGGAGATGGCCGCCTGGACCAGGACGGAGACGACTACTTTCACCATCACCACCAGGGCCATCAGCCAAAACGTGCGCGCGTTCTCCAAGGTGAAGAGGGGCTCTCCGGAACGAAGGCGCCTTATCATCCCGTCCAGGAGCAGGATGGCCCCCGCCAGGGCTATGCAGCCGGTCAGAAGATCGACATCCGTGGTGGCCGGGAACCCGTATCTCTCCACGGAACGCAGGCATTGCAACACGGCATAGGCGAAGAACACGGCTGTCGCGACAAGAGCCGCAGAGAGGAGCCAGTGGGCCGCCGAGAGAATCCTGCTCGAGCCGACGGCATTGTCGTTCAATTCTTCCATAACCGTCTAACCGTTGATATAGGATTAATAAGTTACGACAATAATATATTGAAATACAATAATTGATTAATGATATACGTTTATTTTTTGCCAAATTACAAATACTGATTCCGACGATTCTAGATGCATGAAAACTGACAAGCTGATCGCTATAGCGGCCATAGCAGCGATAGTCTCCGTCGGCGTCATAGCCCTGGGATCCATGGCGCTCAACCATGAATCCGCAGGGAGCACCGTCCAACACGAGGCCAGGAGCATAGACGTCAATGCCCCGGGCGGCGCCAGCGAATACTGGTACAACGAGGACAGGCTCTCGGTCCATCCGTCTGCCGATGCGAGAAGGGTGATCGTCAACGGCGTCCCTTCCGACTTGGCCGTCCTATATCTGAGAATCGAGGTCCCCTCTAACGGGGGGCTGTTCAGATACCTGGAGATCGACTGGAAGGCCGACGACGACGCGTCGGTGGTGTCGTTCTGTAATCCTCCTGCGATATATGGCATGACGCTGTACCACGATGCCAGGATGGGACCCACGGGACGCATCGTCTACTCCGAGCCCAAAGGGACGTTCGGGGAAGGCGGCACCCACAATTTCGACAAGATCGAGCTGAGGCTGACCGGATCGAACGACATCGCGGTTACCCTCAAGCTGGGGATGTCCGAGGACGGCAAGATCAACGAGTACGTCTACCCATACGACTTCCACATGGTAGTCTCCGAGCCGTCCCAGCGATGATCGAAGCTGCGCTCGGCCTTCCAGGCGCGGCTGGAAACCATTTGTCAGGCGATAAAAAGCGACTCTGGACAGAAGAAAGCGTCAGCAGTCTGAAGATTGAGCTGCAAGCAGAGTCGCATCGCTTTTCTTCCGTACGAATCGCCTTCTGACAGCTTCGTCCTTCTCCATCGGCTGGCACGGCCCGACGATAGCCGCGCCCAGTCCATCGAAGATCCGGCGACCGCTCTGCATCCAATCGATGACGACAAAGAAAAAGAAAGGGCGCGAGGCCCGTTTGAAAGGGGCGGGGGCATCCCCCCCCGTCTTTTAAAGGATCAGCGCCTGGACTTGGGCTTCCCGAAGTTCTTCACGGGCTTCCTGTAGACCCAGACCAGGAGGACGATCGCCAGTATGACGAATATCACGACGAGGGCGATGTAGACGCTGTAGTCGTTGTCCCCGACGAAGAAGTCGTGCTTCTCGTCGAGGCCCTTGATGTCGACGACGCCGCCGTTCGCGGACTCGACCCAGAAGGTGTGCTTCCCGCTGGAGGCGTCGGCGACCCAGTCGTACGTGGCGGTCCCTTTTCCGTTGCTGCTGACGCTGAAGGTGGTGTAGCTGTCGTCCATCTTCTGGCCGTCCACCCAGAAGTACACCCCGTAGCCGGAGAGGTCCACGGTGGGGTCCTTGAGGGCGATGGAGGCGGTCAGGGTTATGGGCTCGACAGCCTTGAAGTCGAACCTGTCGACTACCTTGCCTATGTCAACCTCGGCTCCGCTCTCGTCGGTGTAAGTGCCGGTGTAGGTCACTTCGAGAGTGTATCTGCCGACGGTGGTGGGCGCGGTGACCGTCAGGGTCTCGGGCGTTCCGCTGTCGACTTCCCCGGTCGTGGGGTACACGGCGCTGGACATGGTGTTGCCCTTGGAATCGACGACCTTGGCAGAGTAGCTGATGTCGATCTCCTCGTGGTCGGAGTCGGTGTAGATTATGGTGAAATCCGCATCCTCGTCCACTGCGATCACGCTCTTCTCGCCGTCGATGCTGTGGTAGGCCCCGTCGACCCCGATGGACGGGATCAGGACGAGGGCGGCCGCCATGACAGCGGCCATGATCAGTGCTGCTTTGCTTACCTGCGTGAGAACACCCCCCTCTTGCTTCCGAGCCAGAACACAGCTATGAGGAGCAGTATTCCGACAGCCAGCATGAACCAGATGCCCACAGGCACTCCGGACCTCTGGTTGACGATGTTGTCGCCGCTCGCGCTCATGGAGTCCATGGTCACGTCGACGCTGGCAGGCGTCAGGCTGAGGGTCTTGGAGGTTCCGTCGCAGTCGACCACGACTGTGCTGGAAGGCACGGTCATGCCGGTCGCATCGCCGTTGGGCATGTACTTGACGTAGAACACGGCGGTCTCCAGCCCGTACAGGGTGAAGGACTCGCCGCTCTTGTGTATGGTGTAGCCGTCCTTGTCGGACACCAGCACAGACCATCCGGTGGCGGAGGGCAGGCTGAAGGTGACCGTCTTGGCGTAGTTGTCGTTGTTGACGATGGTTATGGCGTACATGTACTCCACTGCGGAGACCTTGTCGAGGCTTCCCTCGTGCTCTCCGGACCTCTCTCCGGAGGTGAGGATCTCGATGCCCTTGGATCCGGTGTGGACCGCGGAGTTCTCGGTTATCTTGAGGGTCTTGGAGCTCGAGTCGGAGATGTTGGTGACTACGACGTCCATTCCCTTGGACCCGACAGCGACGACCCTGTCGTCGTAGATTCCGGTGACGGTCACGGCCTTGGAGGATTCCGCGGGCACGTTGACGCTGACGGTCTTGTTGAGGGACCAGGCGGAGCCGGCGGTCACGACGTAGGTCGCGGCCCTGGTCGTCAGGTTCTCGATGTTCAGGGTCACGGACCCGTATCCGTCGGAGAAGGCGGCTTCGGATATGGCGGCCTCGAACTTCGCGTCCTCGTCCACCGCGTCGGACCCGTCGCCGGCGACAGCCACGTTGACGACGGAGCCGTCCGCGAGGCCGGTGACGTACCTGCTGGCGGAGTACTTGTACTCGGTGCCGCTGGAGGTATGGTCGGCTTCGACCGCGAAGGTCGCAGACGTCATCGTGTAGGGCATCTTGACGGAGAACTGCCCGGAGGTGATCTCGGAGCGGATGCCTATGTTGTCGTTGGTGACGGTGACGTATCCGTCAGCGGCCACTCCGATGTATCCGGTCACGGTCATGGGAGCGACGTTGGCGGTCATGTCGAGGGTGCTGGGAGCGGTTCCCGACACGAGGTCGATCATGTAGTTCTTCACGTCCGCCGTCGAGGTGGCCCCTGCGGCGGAGGTGAGGTAGTAGACGTATCCGTCCTTGAAGTAGTAGGTGTCGCCGTCCTCGAAGTACTCGCCCTCGTCCTCGTTGGCCACGATGGTGAGCGTGTCCGAAGCTCCCTTGGTTATGGTGACGGCATGGGCGTCGACGACGTCGAGCCCGACGAGCTCGGCCTGTCCGGGGTACACGTACACGGTTGCGTCGTTGTACTTGCCGGCGGTCGTGATCTTGGCGGTGTACTGGCCGGGGTTGACGCTGGCGCTCTCGCCCGCTGTCAGGACCACCTCGTCGCCCGTGCTGTAGGGAGCCAGGGTCATCGAGTACTCGGGCGTGATGCTGACCTTCTTCACGTAGTTGGTCGGAGCGGTGGACGAGGTGTACTGGGACAGGGTGACGTAGACCGTGGTGTTCGAGGTTCCCGAAGAGACGGTAGTGGACAGGTTGCTTCCATAGAACATGGAGTTGTCTATGGTACCGTCGTTGAAGGTGACCTTGCACTCGGTCTGGTCGGGCATGTAGAACTGCCACTGCCCGGAGGAGTTCGTCATGCCGTACATGACGTAGCTGACGTCCTTGTAGGTGAACTCGGCTTTGGCGGCCACGTATCCGAGGCCGACGTTGCTGGAGCTGGTTCCGCTCGCGTACCTGAAGTGCGCGGTGACCCTCCTTCCGTCGTCCATGCTCAGATCGCCGAGGTCGGTGGCGGAGGAGACGGTCTTGGACCCGACGTAGACGCTGTCGCTCTCGTCGTTGGCGAAGATCGTGTAAGTTCCAGCGGGGAGGTATGTGGTGAACACGCCGTCCTCCGCGACCGCCTTGATCGTCTGCTTGTCGCTGTTGACGAAGAAGACGACACCGGAGGTCTTGGCGTCTCCGGACATCAGGGTTCCGGTCACCTTGCACGACCCGTACTCGTTGAGCGTCAGCGTGCCGTCGTAGGTTCCCAGGACGATCTTGCCGGCGTCGATGCCGTAGACGGTGTAGAGCTGGGAGACCGTCCCTGCGGACCTGGGGAGGCTGACCTTGCCGTCGTGGGAGACGGTGCTGAAGGTGCCTGCGCTGAACGTCAGCGGGACGCTGCTGGAGACCTCGACCTCTTCCGCGGGATAGGCGGTGATGGTGGCGGTCCTGTTGCTGCTGGATATCGTGTAAGTGGTGGTCAGCTCGGAGACGTATCCTCCGGTGAGCTGCAGGGAGTAGGTTCCTGCAGGGACGCTGACGACCGCGGTGCCCTCCTTTATGTCGGCGTAGTACTGGACGCCCGAGGAGGTGTTGGTGGCTACCACGCGGCCTCCGTCGATGGCCACTCCCTTGGAGTCCTTGACGGTGGCGGTTATCGTCTTGGTGGTTATGGCCACGGAGAGCCCGGTCACCTTGTTGCTGTCGTCGCCTGCGACGGTGAACTTCGAGGTTCCGATGGATGTGGCCGAGGAGTCGCGGACGGTGACGTCGTACTGACCCTCCAGCATGTTGGCTACAGAGAAGCTGCCGTCGGAGGTGTCGAACTCGTACTTCGCGTCGGACACGTCGCTGTTCTGGAAGACCACCCTCAGCGGGTTGCCGGTGATCGCGTTGTCGCCGGCGACTATCTGTCCGCTGACGTCGACCGCGGGTATGTTGCAGACGGCGGGGACCGAGTTCTTGAACGCAGCGAGCTCGACGTCGCCGGACTTCAGGAGCACGGTGTATCCGTAGGATCCCGAGGGAACGGCCAGGCTGTACTTCCCGCCCCTGACGGTGTCGGAGGAGACCAGGACGTCCTTGCCGGTCTCGCTGTTGTACGTGTAGAGCTCTGCGGTGAGCCCGTCGAGGTTGACGTCGCTCTCGGACACGACGCTTCCGGATATCGAGGTCGCGCCGCCGACGCCGGTGTACTCGTATACCATGTATGAGGAGAGGTAGTTGATGCGACCTCCCTCGGACTTCTGCAGCGCGATAGCGTCGGAGCAGTCCATGTACTTCCAGTCGCTGTCGGAGCTGGGGTTCTTGTCGGAGGTGTACCTGACGATCCACTTCTTCAGGTCGAACCCGGCCATGCCGACAGGGCTGGCGGCGACGGTTCCGTCGCTGGAGGAGAGCTCGTAGAGGTAGCTGTAGGAGCTGGACTGCCCGGCTTCGGACGCTGAGGGCCCTATGAGGGCTTTCCAGAGGAAGGTCTCGTACATCTCGTCGGTGTAGACGGTGTATCCGTAGTATGTGTTGTAGGTGAAGAACTGGGTCGCCGCGCCGTAGCCGTCGATTGCGTAGTCCGCGAAGTAGGCCATGGTGGAGAACTGGTCCCCGCTGCCGTACTGGAGGGCGATCATCGAGGGGTCGAGGAGGACGTAGGATATCTTCTGTCCAGCTCTGGCGCAGACCTTGTCGTAGGTGTTCGCGAGATCGACGGTGCTCATGTTGTCGGTCATGCTCTTGACGCATGCGAAGTACATCGCGTTCTCCTTGTTGACCTCGGACTTCAGCTTGCCGTAGTACTCGGAGTTGTTCCTGAGCTCCTCGTAGAGCGCGTTGGAATCGGTGGAGTACTTCTTGATGTCGTCGAACGCCTCGGAGCTCGAGAAGTCGGACTCGAAGTCGCTGATGTTGTTGGACATCATGATGCGCAGGATCATGGACGCTATGGCGCCTGAAGACCCTTCGGAGAGCAGCGTATGGGCGACGGCCGAAGCGCCTTTTCCGGTGGAGTCGGACACGGTCTTGAACCCGCCGTAGGTGGCGGCGTCGTAGGTGTAGTCCATGCGGCTCACGAGGGCGCCGGACTTGGCCTGGCCGTCGAAGGCCTCCCATACATCCTCGACGGGATAGCTGTCTCCGGTCTTGATGGTGTACTGGGTGTTGCCGTTGTACAGGACGTTCTTGGAGTCGTTGGTGGGGACCCCCGCATCGAGCGCGTAGACGAAGTTGGGGACGATGACGAGGAACGCGACTATGATGACGGTCGCGAAGGGTATGGGGGAGATCATCTTCCTGAAGGCCTTGGGGATGCCGGCGGACTTCATGTCCTTGTACCACTCGCCGAGCTTAGCGTACTTGACGAGCTTGACGAGGGCCGCTCCGGACGCGACGCCGAAGACGCAGCCGACTGCCGCCGCGGTCCCGTAGGAGGACCAGACGGCGAAGAACATCATGTAGAGCCAGACGGTGACGAACAGCCTGGCGCTGGAACGGTCCTTCCTCAGGAACACGTAGGTCTCGTAGATGGCGAGGCATATGGGGAGCCACATCGTGAGCCATCCGTAGTAGGAGGCGACGTTGGACATCGACACATGCTCGTTGACGATGTTGCCCATGAGGGCGGTGAACACGGAGTTGCCTCCGACGAGGTCGTCGAAGAGGTCGGCGGAAACAAGGTAGATCACGCCGAGGACGACGACGAAGGCTATGACGAGGGCAGGGATCGTGATGACCCAAGACACTTTCTTGAGCGCCACGAACGCCGCTCCGAACACACATGCTAGTATGACGAGGAGGCAAGGTCCGGAGAAAACCGCGTCCCAGAGTCCAGCGGGAAGATAATATGCGGCGGCCATGGCAAGAGCGATGACCATCATTATAGCGTACGCCATGAAGGGCTGGACCATGTCCTTATCGGACAGGCGGCGGACAGCGATATGGACGACCATGGCTGCGGCGGCCACCGCGATGAGGACGCCGAACCCGTTCCAGGTGAGGGCTGCGAGGCCCATGAACACTCCGGCGATGACGCTGTTGACGATCACGGTCTTGCGGCCGTCCTCCTCGTCGAGGGCTTTGGCGGCCCTGAACATGAAGAACGACATGAACGCCACGAGGAACGCTGCGAGAGCGTACTCGTTCCCGTTGGAGAACACGGACGAGGCTATGGGGAGCGGAAGGAACGCAAAGACCAGAGCCGCGACCACGCCGATGGTCTTGTTGCCGAACATCTCCTTGGCAACAAGGTACACGGGTATGCAGGTCAGGGCACCGATCACAGGGTTGAGTCCACCCAGAGCCGCCGAGGGGGTAGTGAACGACGCGACGCCCGCTGCGATGAAGTCGAGAAGGGGCGGATTGACGTTCAGTCCTCCGACAGGATAATTGACGGCGGAGTCGGCGCCGATGGCGTAGCTGCCGTTCAATATGCTTTCGATCACATGCAGGTGATATTGTGCGCCGGAACCTCCGGACAGCGCGAAATCGCTGCCGGCGGAGATGCCGTATGCGAACACCGTCCTCAGCAATAATGCTATGACGACGATGACGCAGACGGAAAGGGCGCACCAGTGGTCTTTCAACCACGAGTTGCCGCTTGAATCGCGGCTTACCTCCTTTCCGGAGGCAGAGGCTGACTCTTTTCCTGATTTGAGCATTCTATAAGTCTCCGTCTTTAGAATGGCGGTTGATGAACCGTCCTATATAATAAGTTTTAGCCCATAATATACTATAATATATAATGCGAGAAGTTTCAAACAGTATATGGGCGGTACTGTCCAGCTCGGTTAGCCGTCTTGATGTCGTCCAGGAACGATCTGGCGGACGCGCGAGGGTCGTCGGAGCCGTATATCGCCCTTCCGACTATGGCGTAGTCTGCGCCTGCGCGTATTGCGTCCGAGGCCTTCCCGCCCTGGGCGCCCACCCCTGGGGACAGTATCTTCTTCCCGGGCCCGACCACGGAGCGTATCGCGGATATCCTCTCGGGACGCGTAGCAGGGGCTATGAACCCCGCGGCCCCGCATTCCGAAGCCATCCTGGCCATCTCCTCCGCATGGATCGCGGTGAACATCCTCGCCCCGGGATGGCTCATCTCCGTGACGGCGTAGATCTCCGCCCCTCCTGCGGCCTCCACTGCGGCCCTGAGGGAGTCATCCCCGGTGAACGCATGGACGATCACTGCGGAAGCCCCCCTGGAGACAGCGTTCTCGACTATCAGGCGGACCGTGTTGGGTATGTCGGCGACCTTGAAGTCGCATATGACCTCCGACGTCTCCGCGAGGCGGGTGATCATCCTGGGCCCCTCGGACAGGACCAGCGGCCAGTTTATCTTGATGGCGTCGACCAGGTCCCCGACCTTCTCGGCCACGGCCATAGCCTTCGCGCCGTCCGTCTCGTCCAGGGCCAGGACGAGCCTGCTGTCCTTTCTCATGAGCCGCATGACGCCTCCCGACACATATTAAACCATCGTGGCGATGGACGGGCATGATCGAAGAGATGGAATGCGGCTCGGCGTGCTCCGGCTCCCTGGCCAAAGGATGCGAGCACTGCATCAACGGATCCAAGATGGTCCTCCTAGTCACCGGGAAGTGCCCGTGCGGCTGCTACTACTGCCCCGTGTCCCTGGAGAAGAAGGGGAAGGACGTCGTCTACGCAAACGAGCTGCGGGCGCAAAGCGACGAGGACATCCTGGCCGAGGCGGAGTCCATGGAGGCCACCGGGACCGGGATAACCGGAGGGGACCCCCTCATTTGCATGGAGCGCACTGCGCATATGATACGCATGCTGAAGGACAGGTTCGGGCCGGAGCACCACATCCATCTCTACACCGCCACCATGGACCTGCAGAAGGCCAAGGCCCTGGAGGATGCTGGGCTGGACGAGATACGCTTCCACCCGCCCAGGGAGATGTGGACGCGCATGGGCGAGACCCAGCTGGCCAGGATAGCCGAGGAGTGCGGGATGGACGTCGGGATAGAGGTCCCTGCGCTACCGGGCTCCGAGGACGAGCTCTGCGCCCTGGTCGATTACGCCATGTCGGTCGGTGCGGATTTCGTCAACCTCAACGAGCTGGAGTTCTCGGAGAGCAACTGGGACATGATGGCTGCCAACGGCTACGAGGCCAGGGACGAGGTGTCCGCCGCAGTGCTCGGGTCGGAGGAGGTCGCCAGGGCGGTCATGGAGAGGTGCGAGGGGAACATACACTTCTGCTCGTCCCCCTTCAAGGACGGGGTGCAGCTGAGGAGGAGGCTCGTGCGCAAGGCGGAGCGCGCGTGCACAGACTACCAGGCGATCACCGAGGACGGCACCATCGTCCGCGGGTTCGTCTACGCCAAGGACCCTTCCGCCGCCGCGGAGAGGCTCAGGGAGCTGGGCGTGGAGGAGGACATGATGCGCGTGATGGACGACAGGGTCGAGGTCGCCCCGTGGATCCTCGAGGATATAGCCGAGGACCTGGAATACAGATGCTACATGTCGGAGCAGTATCCGACCGCCGACGCCCTCGAGGTCGAGAGGACGCCTCTGAACTGAGAGAAAGGAGGGACGAGCCCTCCATGAAACCGTTTTATCTGGTTTTCCCCAAACCGCGCCTAGGCTGCCGAAGGGGGACCGGGATCAATCCACGCTGAGGCTCTGGATCTCGTGATGCCTGTTCACGATGTCCCTGGCGATGCGCAGGTTCTTTCCGGCTTTGCCTATTGCACGGCCCTTGAGCTTGGGGTCGACGGTTACGGTGGCGTGCGTGATGTTTCCGCGCTGCTCTATGACCACCTTCTGAGGGCCGTAGATGTGGAAGACGTTCTTCACGAACTGCTCGGGATCGTCGGAGTACTCGACGACCTGGATGTTCTTCCCCGTCTTGTCCTTCAGCTTGATGACGTGCTCGCCCTTCTTTCCGACGGCGATGTTCCCCTGGCCCTTCTCGACGACGAACACGAGCTTGTCCTCGGTGTCCATGCAGTCGATCGCGTTAGCCTTGGTGATCTGCTCGAAAAGAGAGATGTACCTGAGCGTGTCCTCGGTAAGCACTATTTCGTTGGACATGTCCCTCACAGCGTTAAGATGTTAGAGCTGCCCTTGTCTATTATAACCAAGGCAGACACGGAAAAAGGCTTTCCACAGAGAGCTCCGAGCTCCATGTTGTTTCCCTCGAAGACATGGACCTTTACTCCGATGTCCCCCTTCAGCTCCGCAGAGGGGCAGTTCCTGGACAGGACGACCATCTGGGCCTTCCCCTCCTTGACCGCCTTCTGCGTCTGGCTGACGCCGAACTCGACCTTTCCGGTCGTTATTGCCGTTTTCAATGCTCTGCCTATGTCGATCTTCTCATCGCTCATTTCTATCCCCCTTTGTCTTTCGGGTTGTTCGGGCTCTGCGCCCGGGGTTCTGCTATGGTGTTCTCGCCAGGCACTCAAGGCGAGCCTGCCTCTCCCACCATTGCAGCGTGAAGGAGATTCGGGGTCTGCCCCCGTCCCGCCCCATCGGATGGGACGCCCGGTGGTCCCGGGATTTCTTCCGGCGTCGGCCGGTGAGGGGAGGTGCGCCCTCCCCATGAGTTTGATCAGGCCTCCTCGGTGCGCCTCTTCTTGGGCTTGTACTCGAGGTTGACCGCTCCGGTTCCCAGCGTGACGGGCTGTCCGACTATGATGTTCTCGGTGACTCCTTCCAGGTGGTCCACCTCGCCCACCATCGCCGCGTGCAGCAGATGCGCCGCGGTGATCTCGAACGCCGCCCTTGCGAGGACGGAGGACTTCTTTCCGGATATTCCGTGCCTTCCGATGGCCTTGACGTACCCGTCGTTGGTCATCAGGTCCGCGACCAGCATGATGTGCCTTATGTCGACGTTGAGACCGGCCTCTCCCAGGGTGCCCTTGGCCTCGCGGATGAGCGCGTTCCTGGCGGCCTCTATCCCGAGGACGTCGGCGACCTCCAGGATGCTGTTGGTCATGACGTTCTCGACCTCGACGCCCCTCACCTTGAGGACCTCCCTGAGGTTGCTCCCCTCGGTGATGATGGTCCATCCGCCGGACTCCTTGGAAAGGACGGCCCTGGTTATGCCGTCGATCCCTTTGATCTTGGTGCTCTTTATGGAGTCGTACATCTGCTGGAGCTTCTTGAAGGAGGGCTCGTCGGACCTCACGATGATGTTTATCTTCTTCACGGGGTCGATCTCGACGTTGCGGACGCCCTTGGCCTTCTTCAGCCTGTCCCTGATGTCCTCGGAGGTTATCCCCTTCTCGGATATCTTCCTGGCGTCGGGAACGATCACGAGCTCCATGTTCGTGATGTTCGTCTGTATGCTGGCCACGTCCAGGAGGGTGGTGACCTCTATCTCGGAAGCTATGTGGCGGGCCACGCCTTCGTCGACCGGGCCGCCGTCTATCTCCGCCACCAGGGGTATCTCCATGGACGGGGTCGCGGGTATGCGCCTGGCGTCCACGATCTCGATCAGCCTGGGCAGACCCTGGGTGACGTTGACGTTGGCGACTCCCGCGTAGTGGAAAGTACGCATGTTCATCTGGGTTCCGGGCTCTCCTAGGGAGTGGGCGGCCATGACTCCTGCGGACTCGTTCTGGTCCATGGTGTGGGAGACGTACATCCTGTGGGCGGTCCTGACGAGGTCCTCTCCCCTCTTCTCGACGTACTCCAGGCACTCCTCGTCGTGGTAGACCCTCTTGATGCGCGCGGCGATGTCCAGGATTATCTTGACGGGAAGCTCCGGGTCCAGGCCCTTCCCGAACTCCTAGAGCCTCTTCTCGGCCGCGTCGCAGTCGTTGAACTTGGCGTAGGCCTCGAAGATCTGCACGGGCTCGGGCTCCTGCACCGCCACCTTCTTGGCCCTGCTGGACCCGGAAGAGGAGGACGAGGGCTTCTCGCGAATCGCCTTCAGTATCCCCTCCGCGCGGTCCTCGGGTATCCCGCATGCGGCTATGTCCTCCACGCTGGCCTCGCCTATGGCGCCTATGGTGTTGTAGCTCTTGACGAGCATCTCGGCGTCCTGCTCGCTCACGCCTCTCCTGACGAGAGCCTTGATTGTGTCCTTCTTTGCCATGATCACTCGCCTCCGTCGTCTCCGTAGTCGTCTCCGCCGTCCTCGTCGCCTTCCGATTCGTCCGGGTCGGTGTACTCCATCTCGTCCTTCTCGCGGGTGGCGTAGTCGTCTCCGTCCGCAGCCTTGGACGAGGTCGGATGGATGAGCATCTCTGCCTCGTCCTCCGGGAGGACCTCGTAGAACAGGTCGTCCAGGTCGATGGCCTTTCCGCCGACCGTCCTGGAGGGGTCGATGCCGTCCTCGCCGTACTTGAACTGGATGACGGTGCCCACGGTGTTCCTGACGGTCCCGTCGGACGTGAGCTTCAGGTCCTCCAGGGCCGACACGAGCCTCCTCTGCATGTATCCTGACCTGGACGTCCTGACCGCGGTATCGACCAGCCCCTCCCTTCCTCCCATGGCGTGGAAGAAGAACTCGGTGGGGGAGAGCCCGGTCTTGTAGGAGTTGGAGCAGAAGCCCCTGGCGTAGGCGCCGAGGTCGTCCCTCTCGAAGTGGGGGAGCGTCCTGCCGTGGTATCCTCTCGAGAGCCTCTCTCCACGGACGGCCTGCTGCCCGACGCACCCCGCCATCTGGGACAGGTTCAGCATCGAGCCGCGGGCTCCGGACTTGGCCATGATGACCGCGGGGTTCTCCATCCCGAGGTGCTTCTCGGCGATCTCTCCCGCATGGTCACGGGCGTCTCCGAGAATCCCCATGACGTTGACCTCCAGGGTCTCCCTGAGGGAGCGCCCGGGCATGGCCTCCAGGGTGCCGTCGCGGTAGGACTCGACGTTCTTGGCCACCTTCTCTATGCACTCCTGGCTGTAGGTGAAGATCTGGTTGGCGGCCTCCTCGGGGATGTCCTCGTCGCCGATCCCCGTGCTGAACCCGTGGTTCATGAGGGCGCCCAGGACCAGCCTGGTGACCTGGTTGATGAACTTGGCGGCGCGGGACGCCCCATAGTCGCGGGCTATGCGGTCGAGGATCCTGCCCTTGCTGTTGCCTATGCCCCTGACGTCGATGGTGCCGCACTCGAGGTTCCCGTTGCGGATCTTGACGTACGCGTCGTATCTGCAGTTCTCCTTCTGGCATCCCTCGCGGCAGTTGCGGCATATGTTCGCCTTGAAGGTGGCGTTGAAGTCCTCGGGGAGGATGATGGAGAACAGCTGCTTGCCGGTCCAGTAGGGCTCGCCCTTCTCGTCCGTGCCGGCGGGCTCGGGGATCTCGACGGACCAGTCCCTGGAGTCTGCCTTCTGGCTGTGGGCCCTGTCATCAGGGATGGCGCTCTCCCTCTGGGAGGCGGACCTGACGGGAAGCTTGAACAGGATGTTGGACGTCTGGAACCTGTCGAAGCGGGTGTCCCCGTGGGTGAGATAGTACGCCCCTGTGATGTGGTCGTGGATGGCCCCTATGATGGGGCCTCCATACCTGGGCGACAGGATGTTCTCCTGGACCTGCATGAGTATGCGGGCCTCGGCGCGGGCCTCGTCCGACTGGAGGACGTGGAGGTTCATCTCGTCCCCGTCGAAGTCCGCGTTGTACGGAGGGCAGTCGCAGAGGTTGAACCTGAACGTCTTCCCCTCCATGATCTTGATGCGGTGGGCCATCATGGACATCCTGTGCAGCGAGGGCTGCCTGTTGAACAGGACGACGTCGCCCTCCATGAGCTGCCTCTCGACCACGTAGTCGATGTCGATGTTCTCGGCGACCTCGAACGCGTTCCTCTCGGTGACCCTGATCCTCCTGCCGTCGGCGCGTATGACGTAGTTCGCGCCGGGCTTGTAGGGGAACTCCATCTTGTCCATCATGGGGCCGCGCCTGATGATCTTCCTGACCTGCTCGATGTTTCTGGCGTTGACGTGCAGGGGGACGGTAAGCTCCCTGGCCGCGAAAATCGGCACCCCGACGTCGTTGATGGACAGCAGGGGGTCGGGGGAGATGACCGTACGCGCGGAGAAGTTCACGCGCTTACCGGACAGGTTCGACCTGAAGCGCCCCTCCTTCCCCTTGAGCCTCTGGGCCAGGGTCTTGAGCGGGCGTCCGGACCTGTGCCTGGCCGGAGGTATCCCCGAGGTCTGGTTGTCGAAGTATGTGGTGACGTGGTACTGCAGGAGCTCCCACAGGTCCTCCACGATCAGCTGGGGTGCGCCCGCGTCGCGGTTCTCGCCCAGCCTCTGGTTGATCCTCAGCACGTCCACGAGCTTGTGGGTGAGGTCGTCCTCGGACCTGTCCCCGGAGTCGAGTGTGATGGAGGGCCTGACGGTGACGGGCGGCACAGCCAGGGCGGTGAGCACCATCCACTCGGGCCTGCAGGTCTCGGGGTCCATCCCGAGCGTCCTGAGGTCCTCGTCCGGGATCCTCTCCAGCCTCTCGCGCACCTCCTTGGGGGTGAGCTTACTGCTGGCGGAGGTCTTGTTCGCTCCCGCTGCCACCTTCGCGGACTTGTCGCCGTTGTCCAGCCTGAACGTGGTGGGCTTGTCCAGCTTTATCTTCACCTGGGTGGCGCCGCAGTAGGGGCAGACCACGCCTTTGGAGGCGTCCTTGGCGGTCTCCTTGGAGAAGTTCTTCAGGTCGATGGTGCCTCCGCCTAGCTCCTCCATCTTCTCCATGCTCTCCCTGCGGGCCTTCACCTGGTCGGCGCTGAGCATGAGCCTCCCGCACCTGCTGCAGGTGGACTCCAGCATCATCTTGATGTCCTTGATGAACCCGACGTGGATGACGGGCATCGCGAGCTCTATGTGCCCGAAGTGCCCCGGGCACTCGTCCACCTTGCACCCGCAGGTCTTGCAGCGGAGCCCGGGCTCGATAACGCCCATGTGGGGGTCCATGAGGCCCCTGGATATGGGGTATCCCTCGTCGTCGTAGGTGTCCGCTGTGATGATCTCGATCTTGGACATCTTCCTGATCTCTTCAGGGGAGACGCAGGAGAACTTGATCGATCCGATCTTCTTCGTGATTTCGTTGGTCATCTCAGATCCTCCAGCTGGAGCCTCATGGCTACCCCGAGGGACAGCAGCTCGTCCATAAGCAGTTTGAATGCGTAGGAGGTCTGCACGAGATAGACGTTGGTCTTCTTGCAGACGGGACAGAACAGCGACCCGTTCTTGTCCATTATCGCTATGTGCCCGCACTTGGGGTTGCCGCAGATCCACTGCTTGGTCCCGTCGGACTCGTCCAGCAGACGGTCTTTGATGACCATGGCGGCGCCGTGGCCGATAAGGCAGTCGCGCTCCATCTCTCCGAACCTGAGCCCTCCCTGCCTGGAGCGCCCTTCCGTAGGCTGCCTGGTGAGGATCTGCACCGGCCCTCTGGACCTGACGTGCATCTTGCCGCTGACCATGTGGTGGAGCTTCTCGTAGAAGATGACCCCGGTGTAGACGTCGGCCTCGATCATGCGCCCGGTCCTCCCGTCGTACATGACCTCCTTCCCGGAGTCCTTGAAGCCGTTCCTCTTAAGCCCGTCGCGGATGGACGTCTCGTTCTCTCCCGAGAAGGCCGTTCCGTCGATGATGCGGCCCTCCATGGCCCCGACCTTGCCCGCGATCATCTCGAGCACGTGCCCGATGGTCATACGGGAAGGTATACCGTGGGGGTTGACCACGAGGTCGGGGGTGACCCCTTCCGCGGTGAAGGGCATGTCGCACTGGTCCACCAGCCTCCCGACGACTCCCTTCTGCCCGAACCTGGAGCAGAACTTGTCGCCGAGCTCGGGGATCCTCTCGTCCCTGACCTTCACGCGTACGAGCCTCGACCCGTTCTCCGACTCCGTGATCATGACCGAGTCGACGTACCCGTTCTCTCCGGGCCTGACGGTCACGGACGTCTCCCTCCTCTTCTGGTTGGAGAGGTAGTTGTCGGTGCCCTCCTCGAGGAACCTGGGCGGGGACGTCTTCCCTATCAGGACGTCGGAGCCCGTGACCTTGCTCTCGGGGGAGATGAGCCCGTCCTCTCCGAGCGAAGCGTACGCGGAGTCCATGCGGGCGCCCATGATCTCGGGGCTGGGGATCTCGAAGTGGTCCTCCTGCCCGCCGGGATAGCGGCGCTCCTCGGTGCGGTAGGACCTCATGAAGGTGGACCTCCCGAGGCCCCTCTGGACGGAGCTCTTGTTCATGACGAGCGCGTCCTCTATGTTGTACCCGTGGTAGGAGAGGACGGCGATGCAGAAGTTCTGCCCTGCAGGCCTGTGCTCGTACTTCATTATCTTCATTGACTGGGTCTGGACCATCGGGACCTGCGGGTACTGCATCAGATGGCCCCTGGTGTCAGGCCTGATGCGGTAGTTCGCGGTGGGTATCCCGAGGGCCTGCTTCCCCATCCCTGCTCCCATGGTGACACGGGGCGCGGAGTTGTGCTCCGGATACGGAACGATCCCCGAAGCGACCCCGAGGATGATCATCGGGTCGAGCTCCATGTGGGTGTGCTTAGCGTCGAACTTGCTGGGGACTTCGAAGTCGCCGCCGCACCAGACGCACTTGAGGATGGCGTCGGAGCCTTTCCCGGGGTTCATCCAGTCGGCGTCCTCGGGGGACAGCGCGTGCCCGCAGCAGGGGCACCTGCGGGGGACGTCGTACGGGCTGACCAGGATGAAGGCGTCTTCCTCCTCCTCCGCGTCCACCCACTCCACGATCCCCTCGCGGAACAGGTCGTCCCATCTGATCCTGCTGCTGTCTCCGCCGGCGGCGTCCAGGCTCTCGCGTATCCTCTCGATGTGCTTCCTGGTCAGGCAGAGCCTCCCGTTCTTGACGATGAGCAGGGGCCTCCTGAGGCGGCCCTCGTCGCAGTTGATGATGACCTCGTTCATGTCCTCGTCGAAGCGGATGTTGATCTGGCTGGATATGAGGCCGCAGCGCCTCCTGTCCCTGATGTCGTCCACCAGCTTCCTGGCGTCGGAATGCATCCCGCGGAGGTCCCCGTTGACGAACACGCGGGTGCCCTCCCCGGACTTCACCTCGTCGACCTCGAAGTCTCTGAGCATCCAGTTGATGTCGTTCTCCGGGAATCCCTCGGAGACGTTGATTATGAGCGCTGCATTTTTGACGAGGCCGCAGTTCTGGCCTTCGGGGGTCTCGGAAGGGCAGAGCCTCCCCCACTGGGTGGGGTGCAGGTCACGCGCCTCGAAGTGGGGCTGGCTCCTGGTCAGGGACGAGGTTATCCTCCTGAGGTGGGACATGGCGGACAGGTTGGACGTCCTGTCGAGCAGCTGGGAAACGCCTGCGCGGCCTCCGACCCAGTTCCCGGTTGAGAGGGCGTGGATGAGCTTGTGCGTCAGGAGGTCGGGGCGTATGGACGACCTGATCGTGGGGGTCTCGTTCTTCTTCCTGTTCCAGTTCCTCTCGAGCTGGTACTTCAGGTCCTTCATCAGGCTGCTGAAGCTGGTCCTGAAGAGGTCCTCCATGAGGTCGCCGGAGAGCTTGAGCCTCTTGTTGGCGTAATGGTCCTTGTCGTCCTCCTTCCTCTTCCCGAGGGAGAGCTCCAGGACGGAGCGCGCGACGCGGCCGAGGAATATCGCCTTCTTCTTGCGGTCGTCGACCGTGTCTCCCAGGTGGGGCAGGAGGGAGCGGTCGAGGATGTTCTCGACCTTCTTCGTCCTGTACTCCTTTGCCTGGCCGGCGGCGAAGTTCCTCTCGAGGAAAAGGATCGCGTCGTCCTTGGTGTGGAACCCGTTGGGGACGTAGGTCTTCTTGTCGTAGGACGACTCGATGTTGGCGTAGACGATGTTCTCCATCTGCTCGTCCGAGACTATGGCCTCGAATATCTCCTGGTCGGACTCCATGCCGAGGGCCTTCATCAGGGCGACGAGGGGTATGGAGCTGGACGTGACTGGGACGGACACCATGAGCGTGCCGTCCTTCTTCTTCTCCACGAGGGTGAGCGCGCGGTAGCCGTCCTTCTGGGAGAACACCTTGGCCATCTCGACGGCGGTCCCGTACCTCTCGTTGTACTCGACCATGACCCTGTTGGGCGCGAGGTCCTCCAGCGTTATGAGGACCCTCTCGGACCCGGCTATTATGAAGTACCCTCCGGGCTCCTCCGGGTCCTCCATGTTCTTGACGAGCTCCTGCTTGTACTCGGCCTCGGTGATGTTGTGGCCCTTGTGCTTCTCTATGACCGCCTTGTTGAGGTTGCATCCGGCGGACTTGACCATCATGGGGAGGTCCCCGACGTGGACCCATTTCTCCTCCTCGGGCATCTCGACCTCTTCGCCGTTCCTCTCGATCTCGAAGCGGACGTAGACCGGGGACATGTAGTTGAGGTTCCTGAGCCTGGCCTCCATCGGGGTCAGCTCGTGGCTGTAGCCGTTCGCCTCGGCGGTGCAGGGCTCCTCGATGCGGATGGTGGGCTTGGCCTGGGAGTCGATCTTGCCCTCGCTGTCCCTCTTCCTCCCGAGGCGGATGACGACGTCGGCGCCCCCGGTGCGCTCGGGGTCCAGCCTTATCACTCCGCGCTCGGAGTCGTCGGTCGGGACCCTGATGTCGTCCACTATCCTCTGCATCCTGCTGTTGGGGTTGTCGGGCGTGGCTAGGAAATCGTTGAAGGACGAGGTGTGGTGGGAGACGATGTCGTGCTCGGAGAAATACAGCTTCACTAGATCCCTCAACGGCTCACCCCCTCGTGACGAGCCTGTACCCGACGAACCTGTGGGCGGTCTCGCTCTTCCTGACCACCTCTATGACGCAGCCCTCCTCTATGGAGGTCTACGAGCCGAGTATGGCCCTGGCCTCGGCGGTCTTCTCCAAGGCCTTGATGCCGGGATCGTTTTTCCTTATCTTGGGAAGCTTGTCCTTGGTTATTCCTTTGGCCTCGAGAACGGCCTTCTCCTCGTCCAAACTGAGAAGCCTGTGCTCGGGCACCAGATCATGCTTCAGAACATTAAACGTATAATCGGTTGCCACGTGTCTCACCCTTTTACGGCCCGGTCAGCCGGGAATTCGTTTTCGTTAAAAAATGTGACTGTCATTCCTGCCTCATACTTGATCCGCCGTCGATCGCTCATGAAGTTGATTGGCGGGCCTGAAGGGATTCGAACCCTTGACCACCTGATTAAAAGTCAGATGCTCTACCTAGCTGAGCTACAGGCCCCTGATAGCTTAGCGCTAGTAAAGTCGGGCAATGCGTGATGATATATAAAACTTATCGATGCCGCATAGGCTGTGCGGACGAGGCCGCCGGCGCCCCTCAGGACCTCTTCCTGGCGAAGACCATGTATCCCGTGTGCCCGAGCATGTCGAAGGCCGGCCTGACCCCTCCGGGGTGGACCTCGAGAGAGCGCTGCAGGTTCTCCAGAGCGCGGACGTCGCGGAACCCCCTCTCGCGGAGGGCCAGGACCGTGGACTCCACCTGGTTCATGTTGGGGACGTAGGCGCAGACCCTCCCTCCCGAGCGCAGGACGGGGGACAGGTTGTCGATCGCGAGCCAGGGGTCCGGCATGTCCATGGTCAGGACGTCGAACGGGCCTTCGGGAGGCTCCATCGAGCGGGCGTCGCCTATGGAGTAGGACCAGCAGGCGTCCAGCCCGGTCCGGGAGGCGTTCTTCCCCGCGCGGACCGCGTTCTCCTCCTTCAGCTCGAGGGTGTGCACGCGCCCGGAGGGGGCCACGGCGTGCAGGAGGGCGGTGGTGAGGCCTCCGGAGCCCGCTCCCACCTCCAGCACCCTGTCGCCGCACTTCACGTCGCAGTGCATCAGTATGGTGGCGGCGTCCTTGGGAGTTATCACCTGCGCCCCGCGGTCCAGCGAGGACATGAGCTCCAGCGCCCCGGGGCGGAACACGACGTACTCCCTGCCGACCACCGAGAAGGAGTCCCCGTCGTCCAGGTCCTTGAGGCGGGACCCGTCTATGGCGCCCAGGGACTGGACCTTGACCATGCCGTACGCGACCTTCAGCCAGTACCTCTTCCCGCCGTCGTCCTCTATGTAGACGGTCTCCCCCTCCTGGAACGGCATGGGATCACATCGTGTGGGCGGCGTAGGCGGGCCTGTCCACGGGCTTCCCGCAGACGATGCACCTGCCTTCGTACTTCTCGGGGTGGTACGGCGTCCCGAGGATCTTGAACCCGTGCTCGTCCTCGAACCTGTGCCCGCACTCGGCGCTTCCGCACCATCCGAACCTGAGGATCTTGTCCTCCGGGATGTTCTCGAGCGAGTCGATGTCCTGGATGCGCGACCTCTGGACCTCCTCGGCCTTGGCGAGCATGGACTCCGATATGACGTCGAGGAGCATCCTCACGCCGGGGACGACGTCGTCCGCGGATATGGTGCCCTTCTCCTCGGTGTCCCTCCTGTAGAACGAGACGACCCCGTTCTCCAGGTCGCGGGCGCCCACCTCGAGGCGCACCGGGACCCCTTTGATCTCCCAGTCGTAGTACTTGCTGCCTGGGCGGGCGTCGCGGTCGTCCAGCTTGGCGCGGATGCCGGCGGACGCGAGGCGCTTGAGGAGGGCCCTGCAGGCTTCGGTGACCTCTTCCGAGCTCTTCTTGGACAGGATGGGTATGATGACGGCCTGTATCGGCGCTATCCCGGGAGGCATCACCAGGCCCTTGTCGTCGCCGTGGACGCCTATGAGGGCACCGACCAGGCGCTCGCTCATCCCGAACGTGGTCTGGTGGACGTGCTTGTGCTCCCCGTTCTCGTCCTCGTAGGTTATGTCGTAGGGGACGGAGAAGTTGGTGCGGTAGTGGTGGATCGAGCCCATCTGGAGCGTCCTGCCGTTGGGCATGGACGTGTCTATGCCGACCGTGTAGTGGGCTCCGGGGAACTTGTCCCACTCGGTGCGTATAAGAAGCGAGTAGGGGAGGCAGATCTTCTTCGCGATCCTGGCGAGGATCTGGATGTCCTCCTCGATCTGGCCCTGCGCGTCCTCCTCGGACACGTGGCAGGTGTGGGACTCGAAGAAGTGTATCTCGCGGACCCTTATGAACGGGCGGGTCTGCTTGGTCTCGTAGCGGAACGTGTTGACGATCTGGTACATCTTCAGGGGGAGGTCCTGATGAGACCTGACCCAGAGGGAGAACATGGGGTACATGGCGGTCTCGGACGTGGGCCTGACCACCAGCCTGACGTCGAGCTCGTTGGCTCCGGCATGGGTGACCCAGTAGACCTCCTCGTCGAACCCTTTGATGTGGTCCTTCTCCTTGGCGAACTCGGTCTCCGGGATCATCAGGGGGAAGCAGACCTCGTCGTGCTCGGTCGCGTCGAACTCCTCGCGGATGTATCCGTCGATCTGCCTCATTATCTTCCATCCGTATGGCGTCCACACGTTCATTCCCTTGATAGGGTAGCGCTTGTCGGACAGCCCGGCCTTCTCGACTATGTCCAGGTACCAGTCTGCGAAATCGTCCTCTTTCAGAGACATCTCAACCCTTCCTCAGCTCTTCGGCGATTATCCCTGCGACGGATATCTCCGATGCAGGGGTCTCTATCGTGTTGCAGCACAGCACGCCTTCCAGGGCGCTGCCGCGGAGCCTGTTCAGGGCGTCGTTGACGAACACCCCGTGGGTGCATGCGACATGGACGCTGACCGCTCCGGCCTCCTTCAATGCGGCGGCGGCCGCGATTATGGTCCCGCCGGTGGAGATCATGTCGTCCACGATCAGCACCCTCTTCCCGGCGCAGTCAGCCTTGGCCGGGGCGATGCGGACCTCGGTCCCGGACAGCCTGGTCTTCTCCAGGTGGTCGTACGGGACCCCGAGGCGGTCGCCGACGTCCTTCGCGCGCGCGGAGGCGCCCACGTCGGGAGACAGGACCATGTCGATGCCTTTGCCTTTGAAGTACTCCGCTATGGGCTTGGCGGCCTTGAGGTCCACGTGCTCATGGCTGAAGTTGTCCAAGGTCGACTCCTTGTGGAGGTCTATGGTGACCACCTTGTCGCAGATCCGGTCCAGTATGCCGCACATGACCCTCGCCGACATGGGCTCGCCCGGCTTGAACTGCTTGTCCTGCCTTGCGTATCCGAAATAAGGGACGACCATCACTATCCTCTTCGCGCCCAAGGATACGACCGCATCGCATATCAGGAGCATCTCGACGAGATTCCCGTCCGGATAGGTGTTCTGGATGACGACGGCGTCACCTTCGATCGATTCCCTCTCTATCCTAGTGTAGCATTCACCATCTGGGAATCTGGTGGTCGATGCCTGTATGAACTCGCATCCGAGGATGTCAGCCACATCCCTGGCCAACCCGACGGACGACGACCCGCCGATGACAATCATGATGCGCTGTAAACACTTCTAGTTCTTATAGAAAAGGGAAAGTAATAGGAACAAAGAGCAGGAAACCCCCTTCTTTTTCTGCCGCCTGTAGGCTTTCCCGGCCCCGGGATCCACAGCGTCCGTCCCAGAACGACAGAAGGGCCTGGCCTGCGAAGAGACCGTCACGGTTTTAACGGCGGCAGGGCATGGAGCGGGCATGGCGGAGAAGACGAACGTGGTGACGGACGAGAAGATCGAGAAGTACCTCGACATAACAGGCAGGGCCCTCGGCAAGCTCAGGGTGGCGGCCCCGGAGAGGTCTTTCAACCGGAGGCTGGCCGACAGCTTCCTTGAGATGGCGAACTGCTACTACTCCGACGCCAAGCACTTCAAGGAGAGCGGGGACGTCGTCACGGCCTTCGCCGCGGTGAACTACGCCCACGCCTGGCTGGACTGCGGGGCGAGGATCGGGCTGTTCGACGTGGACGGGGACGACGTCCTGTTCACGCTGTACGAACGATGCGGGCAGGCTCCCCGCACGGGGCGCACGAGAATCCTTTCGTCCTCGGGCCGAGCAGCCTGCGGGCCTCCATCAGCGGGGCGTCGGTGAACACGCTGTTCCCGAGCATGCACATCCCCGCCCTGAACCCGCGCGAGCGAAGGGCCGAGAGGGCTTCGGACACCTGCTGGCCCTCGACGCCCGCTTCCTCGGAGAACTCGTTCGAGAGGCGGTACAGGGAGTCCGCCGAGGGTCCCTCCAGGAACCTCTTCATCGCGGATCCGGCCGCCTCGCATATGGACTCGAAGCGGACGGGGTCCGAGAGCACCGATCCGGTGGCCATCTTCGGCCCCAGCACCAGCAGGGACACCCTGCCGAGGTCTATCCCCGCGTCCTCCACGACTCCCCAGGGGGGCATCCCCGGAGCCTTCCTCACAGGGACCGGCACGTCCCCGGCGATGGCCGCGACGTCCCCCATGCCGCCTCCTCCCCTTATGTCGGCCTCGTGGGCGGCCATCATGGCCTCATCTCTGGGCAGCCCCTCGATCTCGGCTATGCAGAGGGCAGTCGCCACCGCCCCCGCGGCGCTCATCCCGAACCCCTGGCTGACCGGCAGCTCGTCCTCTATCCTTATCTCGTAAGCCCTGTCTGGGGCCAGGATCTCGGCGACCAGGCGGGTGACCGGCGCCTCCGATGCGACTCCGTCTATGAGCACGGTCGTCCTGCCTTCCGCGGGTAGGACGCTGGCGCGGGCCCCGAGGCCCAGCCTTATTCCCACCCCCCGGGATCCGGTGGAGGCGACGTCGGACGAGCGGGACGGCTGGAATATGCACGAAACGTGCCCCGGGCAGAACGCTTGCGTCATAGCATGCCGGCTATGCGCTCGAGGACCGCCTCGGCGACCTCGTCCTTGGTCCCTTCGATCCTCTCCGCCGAGCCTCCGGTGACGAGCAGGACGGACGACTCCCCTCTGCCAGCGGCCGATATGTCGTTGGCTACGACCGCGGAGAGGCCGTACGACTCCAGGCGGGAGCGGGCCTTGGCGGCCAGAGCATCGTCGTCCAGGCCGGACTCGGCCTTGAACCCGACCACGAACGGGCACCTGGCGCTGATCTCGGGCAGGAGCTTCGGGACGGGCTCCAGCCTCAGGTCCAGGCCCGAGTCGCTGGGGATCTTCCCCTCCGCCTTCCTCGCGGGCGCGAAGTCCGCTAGGGCGGCAGGCACGAGGACCGCGTCGTGGCGGATGTCTGGAACCTTCTCCCTCAGCTCTGCCACCGACGAGAAGCGCGCGGTCTCGATGTGCTGGGGCAGCGGGACGTCGCATCCGCCCATCCAGAGCTCCACGTCCGCGCCCATCTCGAACGCGCGCGCAGCGAGGGCGACCGCCATCCTCCCGGAGGAGCGGTTGGTGATGAGCCTCATGGAGTCGATCGCCTCCGAGCTGCGCCCGCCTATGACCAAGACCCTCCTTCCCGACAGGCGGCCTCCGGAGAGCATCCTTATGACGGTCTCCACGACCTCCTCCCTGGAGGCGACCTTCGCCCTCACGCCGTCGGTGCGCGGGCCGATGAAGACGGCGCCCCAGGACCTCAGCCTCTCCACGTTCGCGACGACCGCCGGATTCCTGTACATGGACTCGTGCATCGCGGGCGCTATCGCCATCGGGACCCCCGAGCCTATGGCCACGGTAGCCATGGAGGTCACCGTCGTGTCGTCTATCCCGTTGGCTATCTTTGACACCGTGTTGGCCGTCGCCGGGAACACCAGCAGGAGGTCGGCGCCAGACATCGCCTCTATGTGCTCCGTCCTCCCGGTGAGCTCCACCACCGGCCTGTGCCCGCTGGCGAACTCCAGGGCGTCGGCGGCGACCAGCCTGGTGGCGGCCTCCGTGAGCACCGGGAGCACGTCGGCGCCGTGGCGGACGAGCTCGCGGACGACCGCGAAGCATTCCACGGCCGCTATGCTGCCCGTTATCCCCATGACCACCTTCTTTCCTTTCAGCTTGCAGCTCTTCTCGCAGAATATCTCTTCCGACGGATGCATCGAAGCACCTCCTCCACCTTGGCCGCGACCTCCCGTGCCACGGATTCCGGGCTCCCGGACGCGTCTATGACTGTGAATCCGAACTCCTCGGCCAGGCGGAGGTACTCCTCCCTGACCCTGCCGAGGAAACCCAGCTTCTCGAACTTGCTCTCCCCCTCCCCTCTGGCGGAGACGCGGGCCAGGCTGACCTCGGGGTCCAGGTCCAGGAGGATCGTGAGGTCCGGCCTGTCCGCGAAGCGCCTGTTTATCGAGAGCAGCCAGTCACGGTCCACCTCGGAGCCGTCCAGGCCGGACGACTGGTACGCCACCGTGGAGGCGAAGTACCTGTCGCAGATGACGACCTTCCCCTCTTCGGCCCACCGCTCCATGGCCTCCGTGTGGTCGCTGCGGTCCGCCGCGAAGAGGAGGGCCTCGGTCGCCTGGGAGATCCCCGGTATGGAGCCGGAGCGGATCAGCGCGCCTATGCGCTCGTGCGTGGGCTCCGCCGTGACCACGATGCTGAAGCCTCTTTCCGAAAGGATCTCGCCCAGCCTTGAGCATGCCGTGCTCTTCCCGGACCCGTCTATGCCCTCTATGACCACTATCTTCCCTCTCATGCGATTACCTCGCTGCTCCTCCAGTATCTGCTTCTGCAGGCGCAAAATTACAGAGTCCAGGGACTCCACGTCCTTGGCGTACGGCCTGCACAGGAACGCCAGGTCGGAGCGGATCTCCTCGTCGAACCTGACGCCCAGCGACGAGAGGTTCGCCCTGAGGTCCTCGGCGAGGCTGTTGCCCCTGCGGTCCCAGTCCGTGAGTATGACGGCGGACCTCCCGGACTTCCACAGAGCCTCCGCGGCCCTCACCGGACCTCCCCCGGACTGGACGCAGTAGAACTGCGCCTCCACGCCGGAGTTCTTCAGGGCGGCGATGTCCTTCACGCCCTCCACCAGCACGGTGTGCGTGGCGGCGAGCTCGTTCATCCTGTCCAGGGCCTCGAATATCTTGTCGAGGCGCTCCTGGTCGCCTAGCGGCTGCGGACTCATCGAGCGCCTCCTCCGCCCTTGCGGGATCCCCGTACACGGTGACCGTCTTCTGCCTGCTGGTATGGCCCGCCGTGACCTCCGACCTCATGCCCGTTATCTCCGCGAACGTCTCCTCGACCTCCTTGTTGGCCCTGCCGTCGAGAGGAGGAGCCCTCACGCGGAGCACCAGCCTCCTCCTCCACTGGTCGAAGCCTTCGGGCCCGGACCTGTTGGAGCGGGGAGAGACCAGGACGTCCACTTCGAGGCGGCCGTCCTTCTTCCGGGAGACGTCGGCGATTCTCATGCTTGCTAATGTATTTTCATCTAATTAGATATCCCTGTCCGATGTTTTATTTATGAATCCCCTTATGAGGGGCGATGAGCCCGGTAATGGAGCACATGACCTTCGACGACCTGTCGGCACTCTACAGGGTGGAGATGAACGGCAGCTCGATCTCCCAGGTCCGCCGGGACCTTTTCAAGGCCATGGCCGACCTGCTCACCAGGCTCCGCGGGGAGTACGAGAAGCAGCTCGCCCTGGACCCGGACTCGGTCATGTGCGAAGGCGCCGAGCACCGGAGGAAGAGCGCGGAGAGGCTGTGCAAGGACATCGTCCGCATCAGGGCCACCAAGATATGCAACATGGCCTTCCTCGGGGCCCTCGGGTCCAAGAACCACACGGACATGCTGACCGAGGAGGAGAAGGCCTACTACTACAAGGTCCTGGAGGCTTCGAAGGCCCATCTCTCCGAGGTGGACAGGCTCAGGGGGAAGCGGGTGACCGTGGCCACCCACATAGACGAGATACCCGCTCGCGACATCCCCGCGCCCGAGCCTCCGGCGGAAGAGGGGCGGCAGGAGGAGCCTGCGCCAGGGCCGGCGGAAGATGCTGCGGAGCCGCCGGAGTACGAGCCCTTCCCGGAAGAGGGATTCCCGGACATCGACGAGACGCATGGCGAGCCTCCCGTGCGGCAGGATGCTCCAACGGAGGCGCCGAAGACGGCCGTGCCTCCGGAAGCGGAAGACGAGCCTTTCCCGGACGACGTCCCGATGGACGACTTCGACGACATACCCGACCCGATGGACACTTTCGGCCCGGACCTGCCTCCGGAAGAATGGGACGAGCCCGAAGCCCCCATAGCCCAGGCGGAGATGCCACGCGAGGACGAGGACGAGTCCCTGAAGCCGGTCCTCATAAGGGTTCTGGAGGACCTGCCGGAGTTCGCCGGTCCTTCCAGGGACTACAGCCTGCTGAAGGAGGACGTGGTCACGATCCCGAAGGCGATGGCCGACATCCTGGTGAACACTGGAAAGGCGTCCCTGATCGACCCTTCGCCTTGAACGACCTGGTGTCGCCCTGGAACTCCAGGCAGTCTATCTTCATCCTTCTGACCCCGGTTATCTGCGCCACGGTCTCCCTGGCCACGTCGGGGTTGTTGTTGTTGCGGCTCAGGTGAGCCAGAAAGATCTTCCTCTTGTCGGAGGAGGTGCGCTTGAGGGCCATGCCGGTGTCCTTGTTCCACATGTGGCCCTTCTCTCCCTCTATCCTCCTCTGGAGCACGGGCGGGTAGGGCCCGTTGTGGAGCATCTCCAGGTCGTAGTTCGCCTCGACGACGGCCGCGTCGCAGGTCCTGAGGGCGTGCTCTATGCGGAAGTCGAACTTCCCGGTGTCGGTGACCACGGCGACCTTGCCCTTGTCCGTCTCGACGAAGAACGCGTTGGGCTCGGCCGCGTCATGGTACGTGGGAAGTGGTGTCACGCGCATGGGGCCGACCGAGAAGGAGTCCTTGAGGCCGTACGGGATGAAGTCCACCGACCCCATCGCGGAAGCCTTGTAGGTGCCGACGGTGCACATGACAGGGACCTGCAGCTTGCGGGCCATAGGGCCCACCCCTTTCACATGGTCGGAGTGCTCGTGGGTGACCAGGATGGCCTTTATCATCCTGGGGTCCACCCCTTCCTGGTCCATGTAGGAAAGCAGAGTGCGGCAGCTGAGGCCCGCGTCTATCACTATAGCCTCGCCGTCGCACTCGAGAACGGTGCAGTTGCCGTCGCTGCCGCTGGCGAGAACGTGCACCTCCATCGCGCTCAGACCTTTTTCTTGTAGAGGGCGAAGACGATGTCCGCCCTGGAGATTATTCCGATCACGACGCCCTTCTCGACGACCGGGACGCGGTTGACGTCCATCTCGATCATGGACTTCAGGACCTCCATTATGAGCGCGTCTGGCGAGGTCGTCAGGACGGTGCGTATCATTATGTCCCCTATGGCCATGTTGGATATCTCTTCGGATATCTTCTTGAGCTCGTCGTCGCCCTCGTCGCTGTTGTCCATAGCATAGCTGAGCATCATCGAGCCGCGGTTCTCCTTGTCGAGCTTGAGCTGGTATGTATAGAGGATGCGCAGGATGTCGTTCTCGCTGACGATCCCGAGGAGATGGTTCCTGTTGTCTACCACGGGGGCCCCGGAGATGTTATCGATAGCGAACTTTATCGTCGCCTTCTTGATAGTGTCCGTGGGCTGAAGCGTCACCACCTGAGTGGTCATCAGGTCCCTTACCTTCAATTTAGACATCGGACTCGGTATTATGAAGAGCACTTATATTGGTTGGGGTCGTAATCGGAAACGATGCCAGACATCGAACGGCGAAGAGGCTGATCATCAGAAATATATTTATATGACGAAATTATACTCGGATTTCGTTGGGGCCTGTAGCTCAGCTAGGTAGAGCGTTCGACTCTTAATCGAACGGCCAAGGGTTCGAATCCCTTCAGGCCCGCCACCTTCTTGTCCAGATGCCTCAAAAAAATTTCTATCATTTCGCTGGCCATGGTAGATTTCGTGACGATCTCCGCTCGCGGCGGTAAATCGGCGTTCGAGGAGGTCAGCAGGTGTTACCTCGGAAGGTAACGCCTCGCTGGATGTGACCTCCATTAGCATTCCTCTTCTCGCGCCACTGCTCCAGCATGTCGCGGGAGGCCCTGCGCTCGTCCTTGTCGCAGTAGTGGCGCTGCGTAGTGACGACCGAACTGTGGCCCATCACAAGGGAGACATCGTGTATGTCCTGGCCGTCGTCTATGGCCATCTGCCCGAAGGTGCGGCGGCATCCGCGGAGGTCGAACTTCTCTCCCACGTCTTTCTCGACGGCGCACTTGAGCTTCTCGACCTGCCCGTATCCGATGAACTCCTCCTTGCCCCTCAGCGGCGGGAACAGGGCGTCGGACTCTTTGCCGCACATCCTGAGCTTCATCTCCCTGGCCTCTAGATAGTTCTCTATGACCGGGACCCCAATGGGGACGAGGGGTATCCATCTCGGCGATCCGTAGGACCCTTCGCCCTTGACGTGCTCCGCGTAAACCTCGCCGACTTCGCCGGTTATGCGAACATTGTAGACATACATCTGGCGGAGCTCCTGGGGACGGAGGCCACCGCATAGGGCGAGGGTCACGAGGGCGTATCCCTCGGTGAGCTTCCAGTCCAGCGGGGAGATCTCCAAGGCCCTCGCCACTATCTTCTCCGTCACTTCGTCGTCGATTGAGGCCTTGCGCTTGACATACTTCTTGGGGGCGTGTGCCGCGAACTTAATCTTGAAAGCGGCAACGACGTCGTTGTCGAAGAACGAGGTGATCTTCTTGAGGGCGGCCAGATCCTTGCGGAGGGTCGAGTCGTCGATCCCCTCGGATTTGCGATACCCTATGAAGATGTCCACGTCCTGCGCGGTCAGCTTGCGGGGGTTGTCCGTGGACACGCTGCCCTCTTCCTTCAGATCCTTGAAGATGCGGCCGAGCTGGCGGAGCTTCCTGCCCAACGTATCATAGGTCGAGGCGGCCAGGTGCCCCCTCTCCGTCGGGAGGTACTCCTTTATGCAGTCGGTGAACGGGTAGCGCGTCATCTGCTTATCCCCGCCTTTTCGAACTCCTTCGCCTCCATGCGGACCGCGAAGCTCTGGAAGGCCACGAAGACCCTCCTCTCGTCCTTGTCCAGGTACGTCAGCGGGAACTCGCGCATGAAAGTGGCGAGAATGCTCGCTGAAACCAGGCGTCCAATATCCTCAACGGTCCGAGGGCCCGCTTCAAGCGAGGATCCTTGCCGTCCGTTGCTATCAATAACATTTGAGGTATCCATGTTATCAATAGCATTAATGCTAAGAATTCTATTTATAAGTTTTCCATCGATGTCATTAGTGATATTCATGGTAATGATAGGCCGCACCAAATTCGGTCAGAACAACAGGATCAGCTTAGTAGAGGGGCTTCCGGACATTCTGAACCTGGAGCTCGGGGACTATGTCGAGTTCCATGCCGAGAACGGGAACATAATAATACGCAAAGACACCAGAAAATACAACGGATACGACTTCGAAGGGGAGGAGATCCGCGAGAAAGTCCTGAAGCTTGAGGATGAAAAGCTCGATCACATCGCGGACGAGGACCCCGCGGTAGCCCTGGAAAAAGCGAGACAAGAATACCTCAAAGACAAGGCCGAACGCGAAGGGAGGAAAGCTTCCAAACATTGATGGAATTACTTCCATCAACAGTATTTCAGCGGTGAACCAATGGCCAACCAATTTTCATCCAAAGACATCGAGCTGAAGAATCTCCTAGTGGCTATCGACAAAGACAAATGTCAGCTGCCCGACTTCCAAAGAAAATGGGTGTGGAGTGACGATCAGATACGCTCGTTGCTATCGAGCGTCGTGAAATATTATCCGGTCGGGGTTTTGATGACTTTGAAGTACAATCCTGACAACCTCAGGTTCAAGTATCGTTCCTTCACAGGAGTCGCTCCGCAGCGCGTTCCCGAATGCCTTGTCCTGGACGGGCAACAAAGGCTAACCTCCCTATATCATGCACTATACTCCAAGAATCCTGTAGAGACGAAGGATTCCAAAGGAAAGGCCAAGAACGTCTATTATTACATGAACATCAAATCGTACTTAGAAAAAGACGACGAAAATCTCATCGTATCTGTTCCCGAAGACAAGGTGATCAGAGCCAATTTTGGCAGGGACGTCGTACAGGACCTCCGCACTCCAAAAGATGAGATGAAAGAGATGATGTTTCCATTGAACCGGATATTCGACGGCGATGTGACAGTCTGGTTCTATGACAATTATTGGGACGAAACGGACGTTCGCGACGATATCCGCAGGATCCATAGTGAGCTGGTCCTCGGATTGAACAACTACAAGGTCCCCATAATCTCACTATCTGATTCGGTTCCAAAAGAAGCGGTCTGCCAAATCTTTGAGAACGTGAATACCGGCGGAGTACCCCTGTCAGTTTTCGAGCTTTTAACAGCTATATTCGCAGCAGATGACTACAATCTTGCAGAGAACTGGGATGAACAGAAATCAAAGATGAGAGATGCATTGACGCGTGACCTTCTGGAAAACGTTTCCGCAACAGACTTCTTGACGACTGTGACGTTGGTGTCCCGCTATTGTACCGAAGGGGCCACAGTGAGCTGCAAAAGCAGGGACATTCTGAAACTGCCCTTGGATGATTATAAGAAATACGCAGACAAGGTCTGCCAAGGATTCATCGCGGCATCGCTATTCCTGGAAGAGAACTCAATCTATACTTCGAAGAACCTGCCCTACGACTCCCAATTGATACCTTTGTCTGCAATGGCCACTGCCCTCGGAGATAGATTCAGGGAGGGACCAGTAAAAGAACGGATCAAGCGCTGGTATTGGTGCGGCGTATTCGGAGAAATGTATGGAGGATCCAACGAGACACGCTATGTCAACGACCTCACCGAGGTAATCAAGTGGATCGACGGAGCCGAGCTACCCGACACGATCCAGAGGGCGTCTTTCAGCGCTACGAGGCTGTTGACGATGTATTCGAGACAGAGCGCCGCATACAAAGGGGTGATGGCTTTGATACTCTCAAATGAAGCCAAAGATTGGCTGGAAGGATCCACGATGAATTTCCAGTCCTTCTTCAACTTGAACATCGACTTGCATCACATATTCCCTCGGGCCTACTGTGAAAAGATGAACTACCCAAAGGAAAAATACGACAGCATCATCAACAAGACCCCGATAGCCGCACGCACCAACAAGATCGTAGGCGGATCGGCTCCGAGCAGCTATCTGCCCAAGATTGTAAGTAAAGGAATGGATGAAGAAAGCCTAAGAATTAACGTCGAATCGCATTTCATCGATTACTCTTACCTCTCCTCGGACAATTTCAATGAGTTCATCACAGACAGAGCATCGAGGTTGTTGGACGCCATCGTAGCAGCCACTGGCAAGCCAGTGACCGACAGGGCAAGCGACGAAGTAGTCTCCCTTTATGGAAAAGCATTGTGAGGGCCCATTATGCCTACGAACGCTCCTTTGGATTGGAAGGACATAAAGACTTCTGCGGCAAAATTTTCCCTCCGCTTCAAGAACGCTGAAAAAGAGGAATCGTACAAGCAGCTGTTTTGGAGCGAGTTCCTAGCGATGTTCGGTATAGACTCCATCCAAGTAGGAATGTTCGAGCAGTTCGTTAGGAAGCTCGGGAACAGCGCCGGAGAAATCGACTATTTTTGGCCGGGAAAGGTAATAATAGAGCACAAGTCTGCCGGAAAGAATCTGGAGAAAGCCCTTGACCAAGCACTCGAGTATATGCTAGGTATAGAAAAGAAAGACCTCCCGCGCTACATCATCGTCTCCGACTTCAAGCGTATCAGACTCATCGACTTGGTTGATCGTCGCGACGATACGATCAAGCTCGAGGATCTAGCCGACAATGTAGAGATGTTCGGTTTCTTAGCTGGATACAACAAGAAAAGAATTGAAGGGCAACATCCCGTCAACGTCAAAGCAGCAGAAATCATGGGACGGCTCTACGACGAGCTGAAAGAGTCAAATTATCCTCCGGACAGCCTCGATATACTGATGGTCAGACTAGTATTCTGCCTGTTCGCAGAAGATGCGGACGTTTTCGACAGAAGCATATTCTCAGCATACCTGGCATTCCACACCAACGATGACGGCACTGGGATGGCGGGAGCACTCACAGAGATTTTTTCAGTATTGGACACACCTCTCGAATCTCGTCAAAAAACTATGTCCAAAGAATTGATGAATTTCCCCTATGTCAACGGAGGGCTTTTCGCTAAACAGATACCGGGCCCTTCGTTCAATAGAGAGATGAGGGACATCCTCCTGGAAGCTTCCAAACTCGACTGGAAATTCATATCTCCTGCAATTTTTGGCTCGCTATTCCAATGCATCATGGACCCGTCCAAGAGAAGAGAACTAGGCGCACACTACACTTCCGAAGAGAACATCCTGAGAGTAATCAACCCTCTATTCATGAACGATCTAAGAAACGAGTTCGAAATATCAAAAGGAAACAAGAAGGCACTTCAAACATTGTGGGACAGGATATCCCATATACGCATAATGGACCCCGCCTGCGGATGCGGAAACTTCTTAATCATATCATATCGCGAGATGCGGAGGCTGGAGATGGACATTCTCGACAGCCTTTACGGCACACAGAACATACTCGATGAGTCCCACCTGCACATCGACCACTACTACGGGATCGAAATCGGAGAATTCGCATCGATGGTCGCCAACCTTTCCATCATATTGATGGATCATCTGATGAATATGGAAATGAGGAACCGGTTCGGGCTGTACCGCGATATATTACCTCTGAAAGAAAAGGCGAACATAGTATGCGCGAATTCGCTTCAGATTGACTGGAAAGAGCTTGTAAATCCTTCTGATCTTACATACATCGTTGGAAATCCGCCGTTCCTTGGATATGGCCTTCAAACGAAAGAGCAGAAGGAAGAGATGCTGTCTATATTCGTGGACGAGGCAGGAAAGCCGCTGAAGACAGCAGGAAAAATGGACTATGTTTGCGCATGGTACAGAAAATCCGCCGAATACATAGCCGGGACCGACATTCGCGTAGCCCTGGTCTCCACGAACTCGATAACACAAGGGGAACAAGTCGCTTATCTATGGGGACACCTTCTGAGAATGTTCGACATATGCATCGACTTCGCATACAGGACGTTCAAATGGAGTAACGAAGCGAGAGGGGTAGCAGCAGTCCATTGTGTGATTATCGGATTCTCCAGATCAAACAATCGTACCAAACGCATCTATGATGGGACAGAAACAAGAGTTGCGACGAATATCTCGCCATATCTCGTCGATGCTCCCAACGTGATAGTTGAGAGCTCCAAGGACGTCTTATGTGATGCCCCAAGTATGATGACAGGCAATCGTCCGGCGGATGGAGGCCATCTGATAATAGAAGACAAGGACAAAGAGGAGTTTATATCAAAGGATCCAAAATCAAAACAATTCATCAGACCGCTCATAGGTTCTGAAGAGTTCATAAATAAGAAAAAACGGTGGTGCCTTTGGCTAAAAGACGTTCTTCCTCAAGATTTGAAAACTTGTCCCGAAGTGATGAAAAGAATCCAAAAATGCAAGGAGGATCGCGAATCATCGCCCGATGCCGGAAGACGTAAACTTGCCAACACACCATCACTATTCAGAGAACAATTCGAATGCAGTCACGACTATGTGGTAATCCCTGCGGTATCATCTGAAAAAAGACAATATGTTCCGATAGGATATGTGGATAGAGATGTTATCTGCACAAACCTCATACTAATGGTGCCAGATGCTACAAAGTATCATTTCGCAATACTGACTTCTCGGATGCACATGGTTTGGATGCGCTATGTTTGTGGACGTCTAAAAAGTGATTATCGTTATTCCAGAGATATCGTTTACAACACATTCCCATGGCCGAATGCAACAGAAGAACAGAAAACAATAATAGAAAGACTCGCCCAGGAGATATTGGACACCAGATCAAGATATCCGGATTCATCATACGCTGACCTATACGACCCTCTAACCATGCCCGAAGATCTAAGAAAGGCGCATGAAACTCTAGATAAAGAGGTAGACCGCCTATACAAATCAAAAGGGTTCGAAGACGATAACGAACGTATATCGCAGTTATTTGAACTTTACAAAAACCTTATTCAAAGATAAAATGACTAATCCAGACAAAATCGATATCACCGATTGTGGTGAAATTAAATAGATATCGCGGAACATAATATTTGAATCCCCCCTTATGAGGTTATCTTTTGAACCCATAATAGTGGGACCAGAACACGGACTAGGATTAAAAGGACAATTATTCATAGAGCGCAGAAAAACAACAACGGATTCATGGCCGATAGAAGTAGATTTTACACGCAAATGTATACTGCCTGGAAACTACACATCGTTTGAAATAAAATCAGAGGAACTGAAATCAATTTATGATTACGTAGATTCTTTGCTAAATTTTGGTGGAAAGACTTCAGAAAGAATGGGCGGAACATATTATAAAATTGGCTGCAACTATGATGATTTGGCATATTTTGTTAAAAACAATTTATTATTCAAAAGAAGTCATCCAAACGAGTATAAATTAATCACTTCTGTTCTCTATAATGATGCAGACTTTGTAAACGCCATTGTTAACATAGTCGACAAAGTATCCAATGACGAAAAGAAACTATCGTTATTGATCCAATTGGTCGACAGCTTAATGGAAGCAGATCCGTCAACAGTAGATGCAGTATTGAAATCACTTGATCGCAACAAAAAGAAAATACTGCAAAACAGAACAACGATTGATTCGTTAATTGATCTACGTAGAAAAATTGAACAGATGGATGGAAATGAAAAAGAAGAAGACTGGCAACAGTTATTCAAAGAATACGAGTGGATTCTTCCATATGTATTACCAGGCACACGTATTCTTCTTCACAGCAAGGCAAATGTTGGAAACGTTAAAATGGACAGAGATTCAAGTGAAGTAGATTTTGTCCTGCAAGACATACTAACGCAAAACCTTACACTTGTCGAGATAAAAACACCATCCAAGAGACTATTGTCCCCCTCGAAATACCGTAATGATGTATATGCAATAAGTGAAGAACTGTCGGGAGCAATATCTCAAATTCTTAATTATAAGCAATGGCTGATCACAAAACATCCCGACCTAAATAACAATGAAAAATATGAGATATTCAACCCCACATGTGTAGTAATAATAGGCACTTTAAAATCATTATACTGCAAAGATGACCCCTCATCAGAGAGTAGTAAAATACAATCATTCGAATTGTTTAGACAATCCCTTTCTGGCATCATCATATTGACATATGACGAAATTATCGAAAGAATAGCTGATTTAACAGATTTCCTAGGTGTGTAAATAGTTTCAACTTTGGTTATCCTCATCAAGTCTATGCGCTCCCCACTCGCTCGCTGCGCTCGCTCGGTGTCGCTATCCCCCCGTCCGCTCGCAAGCTCGCGGCCGGATATCGCCCCTACGGGGCTCTCGCGCGCATGCCGGCCCTCGTCTACGCCTCGGGCACGCTCCGCTCGGCATGCGCTGCTGTCGGTCCGCCCCGACGCCGCCAGCCTGGCGGCTACGGCGTCGTCGCGGGCGTCCCGATTGCGATAAGGTGGTTACGGGGATGCCCCTGTAGGGGCTGGAAAAACGGTTCCCCGAGGAAGAGAATGGATGTCCCAACCCATCCATTCGTAAAGAAAAGGATTCGAGATGTGGACTGTGTCCACCCATATCCAAGGTGAAGGAGGCCTCTTCTCCTTGATCTTCTTGAGGTCTTCTTTGAATGATTTGGAAAGGATCCATGTTTGAGAGTTCCAGATCAGGCTGTTGAGTATCGTCCATACCCGGGTGCGGAACTTCATGGGGAGATCCGAGACCCGCTTGCATTTGTCAATGTCCGGTATGCCCTCGAGGTCCAGGGATTTGGATATGTACTTCGCGATGTAGTTGATGGGGTTGGTGTACCCTTTCATCCCCATGCAGTCCCTGGTGAACGCATAGACGTCCACGAATCCCACGCGCCAGAGAGGGCTCCTGGAGTTCCAGTCGTTGAGGTTCTTGAGCTTCCCGAGGACGGACCTCGTGTACGGATCGGTCGGGTCGGGGCGGTAGGTGCCGCTCTTATGATGCCACCTGACCTTGAGAGGAGTCTCCAGGTAGAGGATCACATGGACCGCTGGATAGCCGGAGGTTGTGGACTCCTTAGCGATCACCTTGGAATATCCTCCTTTTATGCACTTCTCGAACCTGGCGAAGAAGCGGGATATGCCCTTCCCCTTGGCGGTGACGAAATAGTTGGCCTCGTCGCGGGACATCTCCTTGTGGTCGACGGTCAGCGTAAAGAAGAGCAGATGAGAGTAGATTCCGGAA